>NZ_JAWPOM010000009.1:0-226153 GCF_033344285.1 Vibrio sp. 779(2023) | reverse complement strand
AGCAGCAATTGGCGCTGGACTAAACAAAGGCCCCCTTTTAGGGGGCTCACACAAAGCCACCTTCTTTAGAAGGTGGTAATTTACTTGGAGTTACGGGGTACAATCCACCTTAAATAGTTGTCCGTAACTTTTTCTGAGAGAGCAGAAAATGAAAATCAGCCCTTATCCGACTGGTCGCTTCAAAACATACCTTGAAGAAAAGAGTGCCACCTTTCGCGATTTGATTTATCAATGCCAAATAAATTCGCGTTTCTTTGATGCTGGGGAAGCAATTCTCCGCCAAGGTGAGCAACTTCAGTACTTGTATGTTGTGCCAGTAGGTCGAGTCTCGATGAACATATTGGCCGCAAATGGACGACGTTTTCAATTAGGGGAAGCTAACTGCGACTATCATATTTATGGTGAAATGGAGTTCTTCACTCGGACTCCTTGTCAATGGAATGTGATAGCAGATGAACATATGCAGGTTGATGTTATCTGTATCCAAAAACTAACCGAAGCGCTGCAAAATTATCCCCAAATGATGGTGTTCTTCGCTTCAGCATTGGCTGAGGATTATCAAGACTCCATGGATATCTACACTAATCGTTTGTTGCATCCCATTACTTACAACATTGCCTATGATCTTCTCGTCCGTAATCAGACGGATAAGCTCCTTGGTGGCTTTGATAAAGTGAACCAAGAGGCTGAGCGGTTTGGCACCTCAGGCCGAGTCTATCGACGTGCAGTTAAGGACTTGATTGAAAAGGGATTGATTACAAAAACGGACAACGGTTTGGAGATTATTGATGAGCTGGCACTCAAAGCGTTTATTGAAGCGCATGAATGATACGCCCAGGTATTGAAACTGATGGGTTTTATAAGTCTTTGATATATCTAAGTCTTGAGTAAACGTAACTAATGTAAAGTACCTTAAATTTTGTTGAATGCATTAAAGAGTAGCGTTATATTGCGAACGCGTATGATAATAGATCTCATTAAGGCTTAACAAAATGAAAAAATTCGTCGGTGCGGCTATGCTGTCGTTATTTACTGTTTCTCCTTCTTTTGCTGCTAAAGTTGTGATTGACCACTACATGGGTCAAACAGAGCTAGAACAATCCCCAGAGCGTGTGGTTGTGATTGGCTTTGGCCCGCTAGATGCGTTGGACAACTTTGGTATCGATCCTGTTGCAGTATCTAACTCTTCTAATCTTCCTAGTTACCTTTCAAAATACAGCAAAGATAACTACACCTCTGCGGGTAGTTTGTTTGAACCTGATTTTGAAACCATCTACATGCAAAAACCGGATTTGATTTTGGTTGGTCCGCGAGCGTCTGCGAAATATGAAGAGCTGAGTGAAATTGCCCCTACAGTTGTTTTTGCGGCGAAAGAGAACCAAGGCTATTGGGAAGGCACGCAAGCGCAATGGCGCAATATTGGTAAGATCTTCAATATCGAAGAAAAAGTAGAGCAGAAAATTGAAGCGCTAGATGCTCAATTCAAAGCAATCCGTGACTACAACCAATCGAACAAAAATGATGCATTAACGATTTTGAGCATGGGTGACAACATCAGCGCGTTTGGTGCCCAGTCGCGATTTGGCGTCATTTATAACGACTTTGGCTTCTTGGAAACGGTTGAGCACGTGAAAACGGGCACTCACGGAGATGTCATTTCTTATGAGTTTATTCGTGAAGCTAACCCGAAAAATATTCTCGTGGTTGACCGAAATTCTCTGACAGGTACGCCGGATAACGATATTCGTAAATCCATGGATAACGACTTAGTCAAAGCTACTGCGGCATATAAAAATCATAAAATCACTTATTTAGATGTGGACGCGTGGTACTTGTCGATGTCTGGTGTGACAGCAACAGAAAAAATGGTCAGTGAGATAAAGCAAACCGTTGAACTGTAATCCAAGATAGCAGAGGTTAACTTTGAAGAAGTTATTGCTAACCCTTGTGGTTTTAAGCACGGTTTCGTTATTTGTTGGGGTGGCAAACATGACGCCCCAACAACTCTTTTCAGGTGATGAGAAAGCATTAGAGCTTTTCTTTACCAGCCGTATACCACGTTTATTTGCCATACTGCTTGCTGGTGCTGGCTTGAGTATTGCGGGACTTGTCATGCAGCAAATCAGCCAGAACCGATTTGCTGCACCTTCTACAACCGGTACGATCGAATGTGCCATGTTGGGCTACGTACTGAGCGTGGTTTTCTTTGGTAATGATAATCACCTTTGGCTCGTATTCGGCATCTCGGTATTTGGGACGCTAGCGTTTGTTTTCTTTATTCAGCGCATTCAATTTAAGAGCGTGGTTTTTGTGCCTCTTGTCGGGATTATTTTCGGCAATGTCATCCAATCCATGACTACGTTTATCGCTTACAAATATGATGCACTTCAAAGTCTGAATGCTTGGACAGTCGCAAACTTCGCCAACATCTTGCGTGGTGATTTTGAACTGCTGTACATCGCGGTACCAATGGTTATCCTCAGCTATCTTTTTGCCGCAAGGATCTCTGCCGTAGGTATCGGAAAAGATTTCGCGATTAACTTGGGTTTGAATTATCAGCAGGTTGTGACGATTGGCGTGCTATTGGTGTCCATCATGTCAGCAAGTGTCGTGATGATTGTTGGCCAGTTGCCATTCTTAGGGCTGATTGTACCGAATCTCGTGAGTCACTTTTATGGCGATAACCTCAAAAAGAACATTCCGCTTACGGCCATGTATGGGGCCATTTTAGTGTTGTGTTGCGACTTGGTGAGTCGTTTAATTATTTTCCCTCATGAAATGCCAATCTCTATCGTGATCAGCATATTGGGTGGAGTGGTATTCATCGCTATGTTGTTGCGAGGTAAGCAACATGCGTGATTCAACGAAAATCCTGCTGTTAGGTGGCATTGCGATTCTTTTCGCGTGTCTGTTTATTGGTATTGGGCTAACGGCTGACAACTACCAATATTTTTTGTCTCGTAGAGTTCCTAAAGTATTGGCGATAGTGCTAGCGGGTGTGGCCATTGCTCAGTCTTCACTTGTATTTCAAACCATTACGCACAACCGAATTTTAACGCCAAGTATCATGGGTTTTGATGCGCTGTATGTGTTAACCCAAATTTTGATCGTGTTGATTTTTGGTGGGTTGAGTACCTTAGTTCTTAACTTGTACGTCAATTTCGCGATTGCAGTCATTGTAATGGTGTCGTTTTCGCTACTGCTGTTTGGGTTTTACTTTTCAAAAGGCAGCAAGAACTTGATTACGTTGCTATTGGTCGGCTTGATCTTTGGTCAGCTATTTTCCAATGCGGCGTCATTCTTTTCTTTGCTGATGGACCCAAACACATATGCAATTGTTCAGTCGAAACTGTACGCCAGTTTCAATAATGTCAAAGTGAACTTGGTTTACTTTAGTGCTCCGGCTTTGATGTTTGCATGTTGGTTGTTGTTTAGGATGCATCGTACTTTAGATGTGTTTTGGCTCGACCAAGACAATGCGAAAAGTTTGGGTGTTGATGTACCTAAAGTGACGAGAAATGTGTTTATTATCTCGGCGGTTTTGATTGCTATTTCTACGGCTTTGGTAGGGCCAATCATGTTCTTTGGTTTACTAGTGACCAACTTAAGCCGAGAAATGTTCCGAAGTTACCAACATAAAACGCTATTGGTCGGATGTTCGTTTCTATCCATCAGTTCATTACTTGCTGGGCAATGGATAATCGAAAACGTGTTCAGTTTTGAGACGACGTTGAGTGTCGTAATTAACTTTATCGGCGGTGCGTATTTCTTATACCTGCTGCTGAAAAACAAAGTTGTATAAATATGATAGTAATAGACAAATTAACGAAGGCTTTCGGTTCAAACAAAGTCGTAGACGAGGCCAATACTCAGTTTGAAAAGGGCAAGGTAACATCGATTATCGGTCCAAATGGCGCGGGAAAGAGCACGCTGTTATCTATGGCCTCGCGCTTAACGGAGCGAGATGGCGGTAGTGTTATCATTGATTGCAAGGAAATCGCGGAATGGGACACAAAAGAGCTAGCGAAAAAACTGGCAGTACTTCGCCAAGCTAACTCGATTACAATGCGGTTTACCGTAAAAGAGTTAGTCTCTTTTGGTCGTTTCCCATACTCTAAAGGAAATCTGACTAAAGAAGATCATGAGGTCATAGAACAAGCGATCGACTACTTAGATTTGCAAGATATTCAAGACAAATACTTGGATGAATTAAGTGGTGGTCAGCGACAGCTTGCATTTATTGCTATGGTGATTGCACAAGATACAGATTATGTCTTTCTTGATGAACCTCTTAATAACTTAGATATCAAACACTCTCTTCAGATCATGAAAGTTGTGCAGCAGTTAGCCCATGACATGAATAAAGCCATGGTGGTCGTGATTCATGATATTAATTTCGCGGCGTGTTACTCAGATGTCATATTGGCGCTTAAGAAAGGCAAGGTTGTGGCGAGTGGTGCGGTTGAAGAGGTTATTCAAGCGTCTACGCTAGAGGACATCTACGAAACGCCATTTAACATCATAGAATTGAACGGTAAGCGCATGTGTACTTATCATTAAGCGAGCTAGTTCGTTTTTAACGAGATCAATAGATAGGCGGGCTTACTTGGTGAGCTCGTCTATGATTGGGCATCGGCTCTCTGCATCTCCAGGACAAGAAGAAACCCAACCTTCAAGTTGCGTTTTGATCTCCATGAGGTGTGCAATTTTTTCTTCAACCTCTCTCAGTTTGTCCATGGTTCTTGCTTTTACTTCACTACTTTTGCGGTTGGGGTTATGAGCAAGTTGTACGAACTCTTTGCATTCTTGCAACGAAAAGCCTGCGCTTTTTGCGCGTGATACCAAGTTAAGCTCTTGAATATGATTATCTGAATATTCGCGATAGCCAGAGTCGCTACGCGCTGGTGGAGATATGATCCCTTTGTCTTCATATAATCGAATCGACTTAGATGAAAGCCCAGTGAGCTTCGCGACGGCACCAATATTCATGTTTAACCTCCATAACGTTTAAGGCGAGTATATACCGATGTTGTGGATAAGACACTCCTAAATAACAGTCAGTTACCTAGAGTCCCCTTACTCTTTAATCACTTCATGTGGTGGCACACCAAATGCCTTTTTAAAGGCATAAGTGAAGTTAGAAGGGTGGTGGTATCCGGCTTCATAGGCGGCTTCTGTTATCGTCACTAGGCCACGTTCCAAATGTTGCCTAGCAATCTCAAGACGTCGAAAACGAATGTAGCCGTTTATGGTCATATTAAGTGATTGTTTAAATCGACGCTGCAGGTTTGAAACACTCATTGAGAATTGGCTCGCCAACTTTTCCAAGCGTAGTTCTTGATCAAGGTGAGTTTCAATATAGCTGACAATATCCTCAATTCGACCATCAATGTGTCGTTCAATACTGCTGTTTTTAGCACTGAAATTCTTAGGAATTTGCTTGGTGGCTTGATGTAATATTTGATAGATCAAGCTTTCGACCTCTAGCTTTTCTTGGAACTCTTGCGGTGTTTCTCTATTTGTTAACGTTTCGGCCAACTCGCATAGCGTCTGGTTAGGCTCCAACTGTTGAAACGCCTGATGAGAGTTAAAAAAGGCTCGATGACTACAATTTTGCTCAAGGCGGGCCTCTAGCCATTGGGGCTTAACCAATATGTTGATCTTATTAATGAGGTTATCTTTGAGCAGTGAACGACGAAAATTTGCAGGTTTGAGTAAGTTCACCACTACACCCTTAGGGCCGTCGCTCGCGTCTAAATCAAATTGCAAATCGTCGTAGCCAAACGAGAGTCTACCTTCTAAAAGAATAGTGACCAGCAGTGAGGCGTGTGCAGTAGAAACAATATTCGAATCAATAAGTTCTAGACAGCGCCCGCCATGAACAAAAATTTGATCATTGTACTGATATGATAGGAACTTACCTTCGGCCAGTTGAGTTTGACAAGGTTGGCCTTGCGTGACAATCCATTGTTTCTCTGTCGTCTCTAGTCTTTGGGTTAAAGCTATCTTATCAATTTTAGTTCGTTTTGTTGTGACTTCCTGCATTTGACACTTCCTCATAACACTTGTGCGATTTCGCATAACCAAATCGCCTTTGTATTTATAAAACTCATGCTTATTATACCTGAGAATTATTATCATTAATATTTAGGAATGAAGTTATGGAAAGCCCTGTTTGTTCACCTATCAAGCTTTCAAGCCTTTGCCTTGCAGTGGGAATGGCGCTATCAACCCCTGTTTTAGCTCAAGATACTGAGTCACATTTTGAAGAGGTCGTTGTATGGGGAACGAAAGTTTCCAGCAACACTGAGTCGATGTTTGCGGACGACATGTCACTGAAGCAAGCCGATCATATGTCTGATTTACTGCGCGATATTCCCGGTGTGGATGTTGGTGGAACACACTCTGTGAATCAACGTATTACGATTCGTGGTTTGAGCGAAACCGATTTGGACATTCGTCTTGACGGTGCTTCTCAGCATGCGAGCATGTTCCATCATATTGGTAACTTGACGTTGAACCCTGACATTCTCAAATCTGCGGACATTCAGGTAGGTAATAACTCTGTGACTCAAAACGGGTTAGGCGGTTCGGTCTACTTTGAAACGAAAGACGCTCGTGACTTACTTCGTTACGATGAAAAGTTTGGTGCGCGTGTTTATGGCGGCTATGCATCCAACGACAACCAACAAGGTTCGTTGACACTGTACGGACTTTTGTCCGAAAACATTGATGCGATGGTCTATGGCCATTACGTCACGCGTGATGATTTTGAAGATGGTGATGGCAATAAAACCTATGGTGCTGCAGGTGATGTTTACAACATTCTGGCTAAGCTGGGGTATGAACTAAATGACATCCATCGTTTTGAGCTCTCTTATGACATGTACCGAGACAGTGGAGATTACAGTCCGCGTCCTGATATGTCGGGTAGTGCAAATAATAGCCTTTCGAGCAAGTTACTTATCCCTACGGATTATGACCGCGATACCGTTACCTTGAGTTATGAGTTGCGAGGCGAACAACACCAAGGAAACGTCACTCTTTATAATACCGAGACAGAAATTAAACGTGACGAAACGGTGATGGCGCCTCGTTGGCCCTCGAACCGTTTATCAAAGAACACCGCCAAAAACCAAAACTTTGGTTTGAATGGCAAATTCCAGTCAGATGTTATGTTAGGTGAGTTTGATAATCGAGTCACTTATGGCTTCGACTACATGGATAAAACGTCTTCGAGTTACTACGGTAGTCGTAAGTTTATGGACGAATCGGCGATTTCAACCGCACTGTTTGTAGAAGATCAGTTCTTCTTCTCTGATGCCTTCTTTATTACCGCAGGTATGCGCTTTGATGATTACAAACGCAAAGCTGAGACAGGAAACAGTAATTATGATGATGTGACTTGGGCTCTAGCAGCAGAGTGGGCGGTGACTCAAGATTGGACGTTGTTTGCGAGTGCACGTTCTCTATTTAAAGGTCCAGAGCTAATGGAAACCTTTATTGCTTACCAAGACGTTGCATTTTTAGAGGATGGGTTAAAGCCAGAAACGGGATTGAACACGCAGGGTGGTGTTCGTTTTGATAAAACCTTTGATAAGCATTTCTTTGGGGCGAATATTACGGTATTCCAAACGGAAATTGATGATTACATTGCAGATCAGTACCAAAACGCGACTCAAACTTACCTGATTTACAACTTAGGTGATGTTGAGATTAAAGGCTTTGAAGCAAGTGCTTCTTATGGTTACGACAAGTTTAACAGCAAACTTTCTTACTCTAAGTCGGACACCAAAAACAAGAATACTGGTGGTCCTGTTGCTGGGGGCAATGGGCGTAGCATTGATATGGGTGATAGCATTGCTCTAACTTTGGATTACCAGTCAGACGCTTTAGAAACGATCTTCGGGTGGAACTCAATGTTTGTTCTAGAGGAAGACAACGTCTTTGATGGTCAGCCAAAGAAAGCAAGTTATGATGTGCATAATCTATACGCTCAATGGGTGCCGTCTGATATTGATGGGCTGTCGGTGACCTTTGGTATTGATAATGTATTTGACGAGTTGTACAGCTCTCATGCGTCTCGTTCGGGGACTGCACGTGGCTTCACGCTTGATGACTACGAGCCGGGTCGCAACTTCAAGCTCTCTGCAGCTTATCAATTCTAACAAGGTTCTTCATAGGACGTTTCAAAGTAACGAGTAAGTTCATGATTAAAGAAAGCACCCGAATAGATAGCGAACACGCTGACAAATACTTAGTGACGCTTTGTCGGCATTTTGGACGAAAAGTTCCTGCTACTTGGAATGAAAATAGCGGTTTGGTGACATTTCCGACGGGAAAAGCTGAGTTTAACCTTTGTGCATCTAGCTTAACTATAACCTGTGAGGCGGATTCAGAAGAGAAACTGAATACGGTGAAGGCGATCATTTCATCGCATGTGGACATGTTTTCTCGTCGAGAAACACTAGCACTTAGCTGGGTTCGTTAGCGCTCGTTTAAGGATGCTGTGATAGAAAGGGAATGTTAAAAGCAAAAGCCCGCAATCTTATGATTTGCGGGCTTTTATTGTTTGAATGCTATTGCGCTTTCTCAGGCTCTAGGCTTTTTTTTTCCTGCTGCATTTTTGCTAGGAAGTAGATGTTAACGCAAGCAATAAAACCGTTAGTTAGTACTACAGGCCAAGAATCAATCATTAGTCCGTAAGCAGTAAATAGCGCACAACCAATAAAGTTAAGGATACGAAGCTTAACAATATCTTTCATAGTTAGCGAAATAGCGACCATGATTGAAGCTGCATAACCTAAAATCTCAACCATATTCATGTCCATTTTTTGACCCTCTTAAAATCTGCCGAATTTTGTCGGTACCAATTCTTCTCATCTTGAGATTAATGAGGAAGCTCCATGCCTCGAATGGTCTTTTTTTGTTGTATGGACGCACTATATCAATGGAAAAACCGTGATAAAAGCCTCAAATCAAGGTTAAGAGAAGGTTAGCGATTACGCAAACGTTTAGGACTGGAATTACTGATAATTTTACTTATTGTGTTGATTGATAATAACGATGACATTAATAGCTCAAACACCATTGAAAGTAAGGGAATATTTACATATGATTGAAAATGATAATTATTTTCAAGTGCTGTGTTTATGTATTTTATTATTAGCTTGCTCGTGTTTTTTTTGCTGTATATCAGAACAAAACCGAACTCGTGGTGTGCGGGGATTCATATCGTAAGCCACTTTTTTATCGTTGCATTTTGTCCTGCAATTTATGTTGTTCAATATTTAATCGTTACGTTTTTTTCGTCACCGATATTGATTAAGATGTCATCACGCTCCGGTGTATACAACATTCTCATTGCTTTTCTTCCATTATTGATCGCAACCGGCAGTCTGGCGTTTAGCTGAATGATTTCATCTCTCTTCTTTTCTTAAAACAACTACACTTAATCAGAATAAGGTATCAATTTCATATAATTATTCGATATCTACGCGTCAGCACATGTGTCACATTTCTGTGACTACGAGTAAGTTTTACTTATGTTGCTTGGTAGTAGGGTATTTATCGATTGTTTAATGATTCAATACTTAGTTTAATCGTATAAAGGTGTGCAGTATGCCGCACTAAATTAATAAGAAATTATCTAAAAAGGTTAATGGGAAACGTAAGCCATTAGCGGAGGTCAGATGAGTACGCACACGGTACCGCAGAGCGCGATTGTAAATGCTGTCAAAGGTGAAGTTTTGGTTTTGGGCCTGGATGGAAACGTTAAGGTCATAAAAGCGGGGGATGAGTTAAGACCTGGCGAGATTATTATCACAGAAAATAATGCTTCTCTCGACGTACAGATAAATAATGAGCTTTATCTGGTCGATGCAAATTGTGTTGCTTGTCTTCCTGTGCCTTCTTCTGAACCGTTAGAACCAGTATTGGTACAATCTCCAGTTAATGGCTTAGTGACTTTTGACCCAACGGCTATTGGAAGTGCTGACTTCGACGCCAACGATATTGCCGCTATCCAGCAAGCTATTTTAGACGGAGCTGACCCTACCGCTATCTTAGAAGCAACAGCTGCTGGCGCAGGTGCTGAAGGCTCGGCTAATGCTGGCTACGTGACGGTTGAATATAATAACCCGGAAGTACTCGCTTCTACTTTTTTTGAAACGTCTGCGACTCGCAGCGGAGAAGATGATCGCGACGAAGATGACGGTTTGAATGTCACGATTTTTGCTGATGGTGGGCAGTCACTGCAATCTAGCGTAACAGAAGGCTCAATTTCTCTATCTAGCTACCCGCAAACCATTTCTTCTAGTGTGCTGGTTGAAGCAGGGGATCTCGCACTTGATACTGCTTCATTTGTACCTGAAACGTCCTCATTAGAGTCTTTGTTAACCGAGTTAAATAGTGACATTACCTCTGGTGGTCAGCCAGTGGCGTTTGTTTACGACGAAGCGCAAAATGCCATTATCGGCACTCAAGGTGGTAACGAAGTGCTTCGTATCGAGATCGAAGCGACATCTTTAGGCCGTGATTTAGAGTTAGAGGTCGTTACCACGATTAGCCAGGGTATTGACCATGTGGCGTCCATCGCTGATGGCCAAGTATCTATCGTCGGTGATCAAATCAATATCGCTTTTGACATTACAGGCGCAGATATTGGTGGTAATAGCATTCAAGCGCCTATCGATTTTACGACAACCGTTATTGATGGCGATGATCCTGCGCCGCAGAACGTTACTTTTGAAAACGTTGAATCTTCTTCTACACCAATTACTGGCACTTTTGTTGATATTGGTAGTGATCAATTGGCAACGGTCACGTTTAATCAAGAAGGACTTAGTCAGTTCGATGGCCTACTGAGTGATAATCAGGCGACAGAAGCGGTACTCTCTGAAGACGGCAGTACTATCACCTTGTCCATTGCGGGCTCGAATGAGACCGTCTTAACCATCAGTTTGAATACTGATGGTACCTACCAATTTGAGCAATTTAAGCCGTTAGAACAAACAAACGGTGAAGATACGATTGAGCTCTCTTTGCCAACCACAATCGTCGATTTCGACCAAGATACGGCAAGCAACACCTTTACGATGACCATCCTCGATGGCGATAACCCAGTGATTGAGAACGTGACGGGCTTGTCTTTAGATGAGGCGGGGGTTGACCAAGGTTCACAGGCAGGCGCGGCAGTAACAAGTGGTACTGGGTCGATCACGACAGCGGTCGGAAGTGACATCATTGATCACTATGAGTTGGAACCTACAGAGTTCAATGTTGGTGGAGAACTCCAATCTCAAGGGCAGGTTGTTCAACTAGAACTAGCGTCCGAGAGTAACGGCGTACGTACTTACGAAGGCTTCATCGAGCTGGATGGTGTGCGTATTACCGTATTTGATGTGGCGATTGATGCACCTGCATTGGGCGAATACCAATTCAACTTGTATGAACAACTTGACCATACGGGTGCTAACGATGACTCGCTCACTTTCTCACTGCCAGTTTACGCGGTAGATGCGGATGGTGACCGCTCCTCTATTACCGAAGGTTCGAACACACCAGAAGCTGCGCAAATTGTCATTCAAGTTCAAGATGACGTTCCTTCGATTGATGGCGTTGATGCGCTAGCCGTCGATGAAGACGATTTATCAAGCATTGGCTCCGATCAAAGCGACTCTGTGTTCGCGCAAGGTAGCTTCACGACGACTCAGGGCTCAGACCGTGTTGTAAGTTATCAATTAGAGAGCGGCACTGATCCACTCAATGGGTTGGAATCGCAGGGGCGATCTATCTCTCTGACGGAAACAACCAATTCAGATGGCAGCTTTACCTATTCTGCAACGGCAGAAGGGGACGCTATCTTCACCTTACAAGTGAACCCTGACGGTTCTTATTCATTTACCCTTGAAGGTCCAATCGATCATGCTGTGGGTAGCGATAGCTTAACTCTAGACTTCACTATTGTCGCAACGGACTTTGACGGTGACACCAGTTCACTTGTTCTACCGGTAACCATTGCCGATGATGTGCCAACCATTAATGACGTTGTCGCTCTTACCGTCGATGAAGATGACTTAAGTTTGGTAGGCTCTGACCAATCACAGTCAACGCTGGTCGAAGGTCAGTTTACGACAACTCAAGGTTCTGATGGCGTCGTACAGTATCAGTTGGATGTAAACGCTGATTCTTTAAATGGCCTGCAATCTCAAGGTCAAACCGTTTCCATTGCCGAAACGCAAAATGCAGATGGCAGTTACACCTACAGCGCAACGGCAAATGGCAGTGCAGTTTTCACATTAATTTTGAATACCGACGGCTCGTACAGTTTTGAGCTGCAAGGTCCAATTGACCATGCGGCAAATAGCGACAGCTTAACCCTTGATTTTAGCGTTATTGCTACAGACTTCGATGGTGACACAAGCCAAATCGTATTGCCTGTTACCATCGTGGATGATAAGCCAACTATTACCGATGTTGATGCGATTACTGTTGATGAAGATGATTTAGGCACGATTGGTTCGGACCAGACTGACCCGATTTCTATTGATGGTAGCTTCACCACCACACAAGGCTCTGACCGAGTGGTAAGTTATCAGCTTGATGCTTCTGCAACACCAGTTGACGGCCTTACATCACAAGGCGTGGCAGTTACGCTGACTGAAACCGCAAACGCTGATGGCAGCTTTACTTACGAGGCGACAGCGGGTAGTGAAGCGGTCTTTACGCTGACGGTGAATACTGATGGTAGCTATAACTTCACGCTTGAAGGTCCAATCGACCACGCGGTAGATAGCGATGAGCTGACACTCAACTTCCCAATCATCGCAACAGACTTTGATGGCGACACCACAAACGCCACTATCCCAGTGACAATCGTGGACGATAAGCCTGTTATTACCGACGTCGACACCATTACGGTTGATGAAGATGATCTAGCGTCAATTGGCTCAGACCAAAGCAATCCAATTTCTATTGATGGCAACTTTACTACCACACAAGGCTCTGACCGAGTGGTGAGCTACCAACTCGATGGCACATCAACACCAGTTGACGGTTTAACATCGCAAGGCGTGGCTGTCACACTGATAGAAACCGCAAATGGTGATGGTAGTTTCACTTATGAAGCGACTGCGGGTGGCAACCCAGTATTTACTCTGACAGTAGATACTGGTGGCTCTTACAACTTCACGCTAGAAGGGCCAATTGATCACGCGGTGGATAGTGATGAGCTGACACTCAACTTCCCAATTATCGCAACCGACTTCGATGGCGACACAGTTACTGAAACCATTCCAGTCACGATTGTTGATGATGTACCGACCATCACAGCGGTGGATGCGTTAAGTGTCGATGAAGATGACCTTACCGGTGTGGGTTCCGACCCTGGCGGCGATCTGTTCGTTGAAGGCGCGTTTACTACCACACAAGGCTCTGACCGAGTGGTGAGCTATCAACTGGATTCAACCGCTGATCCTGTTGCGGGGCTAACCTCTCAAGGTGAGGCGATTACCTTGGTGGAAACCGCGAATGGCGACGGCAGCTTTACCTATGTTGCGACCGCTGACGGTAATCCAGTCTTCACGTTGAATGTAGCAGCAGATGGTACGTACGACTTTACGCTGCAAGGCCCGATTGACCATGCAGCTAACAGCGACAGCCTGACGATTGATTTCCCAATTATTGCCACCGATTTTGATGGTGATACGACTTCGGCGACCATTCCAGTCACCATTACGGATGATGCACCAATCATCGATAATGTTGTGCCTCTGGCTGTAGACGAAGATGATTTATCAGGTATTGGCTCAGACCAAAGTGACGCTGTGTTTGTTGAAGGCGCGTTCACCACTACCCAAGGTTCAGACCGTGTAGTGAGCTACCAACTTGATTCAACGGCTGATCCTGTCGCAGGTTTAACTTCTCACGGTGAGCCTGTTACTTTGGTAGAGAATGCGAATGCTGATGGCAGCTTCACTTACGTGGCTACCGCGGATGGCAATCCGGTCTTCACCATGAATGTTAATGCTGATGGCACATACAATTTCCGCCTTGAAGGGCCGGTGGATCACGCGTTAAATAGCGATGAATTGGTTCTGAACTTCCCAATCATTGCAACAGACTTTGATGGCGATACGACAACCGCGACTATTCCAGTCACGATTACTGATGACGTTCCAACCATCGATAACGTTGTCCCACTAACAGTAGACGAAGATGACCTTGCCTCAATTGGCTCAGACCAAAACGATGATGCGTTTATGTCGGGCTCTTTCACCACAACTGAAGGCTCGGACAGTGTTGTTAAATACCAGCTTGATGCAACAGCAGATCCAGTAGCAGGGTTGACCTCTCATGGTGAGCCTGTCGTGCTTACTGAGACAACAAATGGTGATGGCAGCTTTACTTACACTGCCACAGCAGATGGCAATGCCGTATTTGAATTGGTTGTGAAGCCAGATGGCAGCTACACCTTTACTCTGCAAGGTCCACTAGACCATGCGGTGAATAGTGACAGTCTACAAATCGACTTCCCGATTATCGCAACAGATTTTGATGGCGACACGTCGACGGAAACACTACCTGTCACCATCGTTGATGATAAACCAACCATCACTGATGTAGACGCAATCCGTGTGGATGAAGATGACCTAGCGACGATTGGCTCTGATGGCTCAGATCCAATTTCAATCGATGGCAACTTCACTACAACGCAAGGCTCTGATGGGGTAGTGAGCTACCAATTAGATACTGCTGCAACACCAGTTGATGGTCTGACATCACAAGGTGTGGCCGTCACGCTGACGGAAACTGCAAACGGCGACGGTAGCTACACTTATGAAGCGACAGCAGGAACTGAAGCCGTATTTACGCTGACCGTGAATACGGATGGTTCATACAACTTCACGCTGCAAGGTCCAATCGACCATGCGACGGGTAGTGATGAGCTGACACTGAACTTCCCAATCATCGCGACGGACTTTGATGGTGATACCACCACAGAAACGATCCCAGTCACCATCGTGGATGATAAGCCAACCATTACCGATGTCGATGCAATTACCGTTGACGAAGATGACTTAGGCACGATTGGTTCGGATCAGACTGGCCCGATTTCAATCGATGGCAACTTCACCACCACACAAGGCTCTGACCGAGTAGTGAGCTATCAGCTTGATGCTTCAGCAACACCAGTGGCTGGACTCACATCACAAGGCGTGGCAGTCACATTGGCTGAAACCGCAAATGGCGACGGCAGCTTTACCTATCAAGCAACAGCAGGCACCGAGTCGGTCTTTACACTGACAGTGAACACTGATGGCTCTTATAACTTCACGCTTGAAGGCCCAATCGATCATGCTGTTGATAGTGATGAGTTAACGCTCAACTTCCCAATCATCGCAACAGACTTTGATGGCGATACCTCTGCTGAGACAATTCCTGTCAAGATCGTTGATGACAAGCCGACACTTGGTGGAATCGAAGCAACAAGTGTGCAAACGGTTGATGAGGACGATATCCCAACAATCGGATCTGATGGTACACAGTCGAACAGCATTGCCGGTAACTTCATCGCGACTGATGGTTCTGATGGCATTGTCGAGTACAGCGTTTCTGACCTAACGACGCCAGTACAAGGCCTGACCTCTGGTGGTCAATCTCTGGTTATGGTTGAAGTATCAAACGCAGGTGGCGTTTCAGTTTACGAAGCTCGTATTGATGGCACGACGACACCAGTATTCCGTGTAACCCTCGATGCCTCTGATGACAGCTACACGTTCGATTTGCTCGCTCGTCTCGATCATCCAAATGCTGATGGCCAGAATGAACTGATCATAAATTTACCGATAAACGCGACTGACTTTGATGGAGACGTGTCGAACAACATCACCTTACCAATTACGGTTGTGGATGATGTTCCGACCATTGATGGTTTGCTAGCAGGCAGCGAACAAACCGTTGATGAAGATGACCTACCAGCAGGTACGGATGCTGCAAGTGCAGAAGATACTGTTATTTCAGGTACTTTTGATATCACCGAAGGTGCTGACCAAGTTGCTTCTATTCAGCTGAGTGACCTGACCACGCCAGTTGCGTCACTGACTTCAGATGGTGACGCTATCACCTTAGTTCTGTCTTCTAGCGCAAACGGCGTGAACGTATACCAAGGTGTCGCTGGCAATCCTGCTGAAGTGGTTTTCGAACTGACGTTGGATGCAACGAACAACACCTACGAGTTCGATTTACAGAAGCCGCTTGATCATCCAGATGGTAATCAGCAAAACGAGATTGTTATTAACCTCCCTGTGACGGCGACAGATAATGATGGTGATACTTCACCAGCCTTCACATTGCCAATTACCGTTGTGGACGATGTTCCAGTTGTTACCAATATTGAAAGTCTACGTGTCGACGAAGATGACTTACCTCTTGGTTCTGATGGCACTAAAGAGCCGTTAACGGTATCAGGTGAATTCGAAGTCACTAGCGCAGATGGTATTGATGCTTTCGAATTGGATCTGAGCTCAAATCCTATTCCGAACCTGAAATCGGGTGGAGAAGAGGTAACACTTTCTCAAGACGTTGGCGCTTCAACTGCTGACGCGCTTGTTTACGTGGGACAAACTCCGGGTGGAGTGACGGTCTTCACGTTGACACTTCATCAAGATGGTAAATACGACTTTGAGTTATCTGGTCAGTTAGATCACGCGGTTAACTCTGATGAGATTTTGTTGAATCTACCTGTGAAGATCACGGATGGCGACAACGATACCATCACTGCGACCTTGCCAGTTACGATCGTAGATGACAAACCAACCATTGATGCTATTAGCTCTGGTAGTACCTTGTCTGTGGATGAGGATGATATTCCAAGCCAAGGTTCGGACGACACGCCAGAATCCAATATCATTGGTGGCAACTTTGACGTTACTGATGGTGCCGACTCTATCGTTAGCTTCCAGTTGGATAGTTTAACATCGCCTGTTTCTGGCCTTACCTCAGGTGGTCAACCGCTTGAGTTGGTTGAGTTTTCAAATTCAAACGGTGTGATTGAGTACCGAGCTTATGTACAAGGTACGACGGACACCGTCTTTAAACTGACGCTAAATGGTTCAGCAGACAGTTATGAATTTGAACTGTTGGGTGCACTTGATCATCCTGCAGGTAATGATGAAAACTCGTTAATCATCAACTTCCCAGTCAACGCGACCGATTTTGACGGCGATGTGTCCAATAACATCACCTTGCCGATCACAGTGGTGGACGATGTTCCAGCGATTGTGAAAGTGACAGACTCAAGCCAACAAACCGTTGATGAAGATGATCTTGCTGGTGGCTCTGACACGACAAGTAGTGATTCAACGGTATTGAACGGCGGATTTGAGGTCGTTGCTGGTGCAGACAAGATTGTCAGCTACCAAGTTTCAGACCTTGATGCAGTCGTGTCTGGCTTAACGTCGAACGGCAGCAGCATCGAGTTGAATCTAGTAGGCACGAATGGTGGAGTAACCAGTTACGAAGCGGTTATTACTGGCACATCAACTAAGATCTTCACGCTGTCTCTTGATGCGAATAATGACAGCTACCAATTTGAGCTGTTGGGACCAATCGACCATGACGCTGTTCAAGGTGAAAACAACCTTGTCATTGATATTCCAATTACAGTAACTGACTTTGATGGTGACACGTCATCATCACTGAATCTTCCAATTACCGTAGTTGATGACATTCCCGAAATTAAATCAGCAGATGCTTTGGCTGTTGACGAGGATGACCTTGTCAACGGCTCTCAGGCAACCAACAAAGACAGCCTAGAAGCAACGGGCAATTTCGATACGGTGGAAGGGGCAGATACCGTTGTCTCTTACCAGTTAGATCTTACTTCTAACCCGATACCAGGAGTAACTTCAGGTGGTTTTGCGGTGACGTTAGTTCAAACCGCGGTAAGCAACAACAACTTTACTTATCAAGGTCAAACACCTGATGGTAACTCAGTGTTCACACTAGTTTTGAACGCTGACGGCTCTTACAAGTTTACGCTTGAGGGTGCGCTAGATCACTCAACTCAAGGCGAAGATACACTCATACTTGATCTCCCAGTCTTTGCGACCGATGTCGATGGTGATACGGCAGGTATTAACTTACCAGTGACGATTACCGATGATGTTCCAACCTTGCACGATGCATCTATTTCGCGTGTTGAGGGGCAAGGCAGCCGCACGGTTCGTTTATTCCGAGGCCCTGTAGAGGGAGATGATGACCTTGGTGCTGACGGCGCACAAGTGACTTCATTCTCGGCTGATGATTCAGGCATTTACTTTAAGCAAAACGGTGTTGATTCTGATTCTGTCGATTTGAACGGCAGCGACCAAGTCGTATTTGTTCACAAGGTTCTTGACGGAGTGGATACTGAAATCGGTCGTTTGGTTGTTCGAACCGATGGCAGTGTGTCATTCCGTCCGAATGACGACCTTGACCATACCGAAACCGACTCGATTGATTTCACCATCAACGTTGTTGCAACCGATGGTGATGGCGATATCGCAGATGCCGATGTGGATATCTCGATAAGAGACCGCAATGCGCAAATTGACACGTCTACCGTTACTGCGTTCGAAGACCAAGGGCGTGATGGTGTCGTTGTGGGCGTTGACTCTGCAAATACTCAGGACAACTTGTCGACGCTGGATGTTAGCCCTGCGAAAGTCGACTTGGTTATCAATTTACACGATATCGACCGTAACGAGAGCTTAGGTGACATCACTATTCGAGATGCTGATACTCACAACGGTACGTTCTACTACAGAGACGGCAGTGGCTTCTACATTGAATTAACATCTGTGGGCAATACGGTTGTTCTCGACGCATCAAATGTTGAGCAGTCATTCAATGGTGAGCTTGTCTCGCTAGATAACTTGTACTTCGTACCAGATCGTCATACATCAACCGATCCTTCTGGTATCGATCCTCGTATCCGCGTGGAAATTCTTAACAATGGTACGCCAGATCATACGATTAATGGTCGTTTAGACATTGAAGTTGCTGCCGTTGCAGATATTGCAATGTGGACGGCAAGCAGCGAATTTAACTACTCGGTTGATGAAGATGGAAACAATGTCGCACTTAACATCACGGCTGAAACCCAAGACACTAGTAACCCTGAAGGCATTGTGTACGAGCTTGTCTTTACACAAGGAGAAGGTAACGCAGAGTTAGTCTATTCAGATGGTAGTGCGATACCAAAATCCAGTGGTGTTTATCTGGTGGATGCAAGCCGAATTGATGAAGTTCAAGTTGATCCGATAGATAACTTCTCGGGCGAAATCAAAATTGATGTCACCGCTATTACGACGGAAAACAACAATCCACTGCTTGGGAAAGATACCGCTCGCTCAGAAACCGAAACCATCATTATTGATGTAAACCCAGTTGCGGATAAAGGTAGTTTTACTGTAAACCGAATTAATGTGTTTGAGGATAATGCTCGAACTCAAAATACGGTAGACCCTGTCACTGATCACGACCCACTCCAATTAAGTGAAGTGATCACCATGAAACCATCAGCGGACTTAGATGGTTCTGAAGCGTTATTTGTGCGCATTTCTAACTTCTCAATTGATGGGGTTACTTTGGTGTGGCTGGACTCAGCAAACCCAAGTCAGATAGTAGAAGTGACCGACTCAGGCGGCAATGTACTCTATTACGAAGTGCCAGAGTCTGAATTAGCGAACGTCGAAGTTCTTCCTCCGTTGCACAGCAATGATGACTTTACTTTCAATGTCGAAGGCATTGTGAAAGACACAGCATCATTGTCTACCGGTACGACAGAAGATGTGTTGTCACTGGGCAGTAAGACTGTCATCGTTGGTGTAAAAGGTGTTGCTGACATACCAGACACGGTATTAATTGACGCGGGGAACGTTTGGAACCGATTCGTAGACGGAGATGTGGCCGGGATAGAGACGACTATTGAAGAGAATGGTGTTGTAAACCTCAACTTCTCGGTTGTATCAGGTGAAGTTGCCGATAGACCTCTGGATGATTCAGAAGCCATTACTGTTATCCTGTCCAACATCCCCGATGGTGTTCGTGTCGTAGATTCAGACGGTTCAAGCGTTGACCTCACCTTTGTTGGCTATGATGGTAACGGTCAACCGATTTACGAAGCAAACATCACTGGGCTGAATTTTAATTCCGGTATTCAAATTATTCCAGAAGCCTCTTCAACCGAAAACATTGCGATTACAGGGACGATCATTGTTACCGAAAATGATGGTCATAGTCGTGTGATTGAAAGAGAGGTAAGGATCAAGGTCGAACCCGTTATTGACGCTCAAGATAACTACGTTGTTCGATCTGAGGGAGATGAAGATACGCGCTTTGACATCGATTGGAAACCGACGCTCGTACAAAGCCCTGATACCGATGAATTCTTTAGTGATGTAACCATCTCTGGATTTCCTCCAGGCAGCACGGTCTATGTAGATGGTGTGGCACAAACGCTTGTTTCTGGAACACTAACGCTTTCACCGCAAGCCGGTGAATCAGAGCAAGATTTTTCCGCTAAAATCTCTCAAAGTGGCTATGTTCAAGTCCAGTTGGAGCAGGATTCAAGTACTGACTTTGACTTGACCACGACCGTCACTGTGAAAGAGATTGACCATGAATATGTTGACGCTTCGAATCCCGGTGAAGGTATCGCTGAGAAAACCATCAATGGTACGGTGAATGTCCAAGTTAATCCAATCGTTGAGCCAGAGGATAAAACGGGGGCAATAGATGACCAAACCCGTCTGCTTGTCACTGAAAGTGGTGGTGGTGCTACCGATATCGTGAAGTCAGACGATCAAGGTAACATTGACTTTACGATCAACACTTCTATGGGGGGCGAATCTGGTGCTCATATCATTAAATATCAAGAGTTTGATGCGTCTTCAGATGAAGTGGTGACTCAACTTGTTGTTCAATTTCACAATGTGGACCCTGAGATCCTCAACCAATTGGTTATCGTCGGTGCACTAAATGAAGGTGGAGGTCGTTGGATAGTAACCAATGAAGACAACTTCTCAATTAAAGCGCCGTCTGGACTTGATTTAACACCAAACGATGACAGTGACGATGGCGATAACGGTGGTCTCTCTCAAATTGGCTTAACCATTTACGCAGAAGTAAATGATTTGGGCGAGGATTTGGGCAACGAAAAAGATGCGACGGTCGTGCGTCAAACGGATGTGACACTAGAGTTTCCAACCGTCCTCACACCGAAAATGAGTGTAGCGGCAGAGATTCAGGTGGCTGATGATGTCCAAATTCAAGCGTTGGAAGACAATTCTATTAACCTTGGTGCTCAGTTGACGTCGAAAGTCGATGCGATTAATGCAGATGGTGTGGAAGATGTCTTAACTATTATCGTCGACCCGACAGCTCCTGGCATTCCTCCTGGTTTGGTGATCACGGGGACGGATGTTGATTTTGTCAATGGTAAATACGTGTTCCAAGCCCATATCGATGCGAGTGGAAATATTACTGGCCTTGATGGCTTGACGATGCACTTGGCAGAAGATTACGCAGGTGATTTCGAATTACCAATTCGGTTTGTCACTAAAGACACTGAGTCCGGTGATGAAAAAGAAAATAATGTCCAGTTTCCAGTTCAGGTTTTACCGGTTGCAGACGTTCCGAGTTCAGCCGGGGATCAGCCGTTGGATAGCGATGTCACACCAAATGTAAGAGTAGATATCGTCGGTACTTTCGGCTTGGATGCAAACAAACAACCTGTGACTGATCTAAATAACGACGTTCCCACGGCGGATGGTGTTGGTTACGAAGATGGCTTAATCCAACTTAACTTGAGTGTTGATTTTGCCGATCAATTTAACAACACTCAAGGTGGTCGAGAAACACTAACGAACATCAAGTTAGAGCTTGATGACACAACATTAGGTGAGTTTGTTGATGCCAATGGTAACAGCTTAGGAACCAGTATTGAGTTTAATGAAGCTGAGATTTTAGCTGGTGCGCTTGACAATGTTCTGTTTAAGCCAAAAGAAAATTACCCCGTAGGTGGTGGCCAAAATACCGTCAAGATTAATATCGAGGGAGAAATTACTGATGAAGCTGTGTTTGATCAGTCTATCTTGAATAACTCTGGCGATAATATAGATGTGAGAACCTTCACTGACGATGTCACATTTGAAGTTACGCCAGTCGTTGATGACATTACCATTACAGGTGCCGATCCGACGCAGCCAATCACGGTGATTGGTGACGAAGATACTTTAATTTCGCTGAATCAATCGGGCTCTGGTGTTTCGATCAGCCTGAACGATAATGACGGTTCTGAGAGTTTCGTTTCACTCAAGTTAACGGGGCTTCCTGATGACTTTATCGTTAAATCCAATTCCTCTGATTATGTTGTTAAGAACAACGGTGGGGGCGAATGGAGTATTCAACTAAAAGATCTCACTCAGACGTCCATTGACCTGAGTGACATCCAAATTAAACCGCCAAAACACTTTAGTGGCGAGGCTGAGATAGGTATTACGGTCTTCATTCAAGAGGAGTTGCTACAAGTTCCAACGGAACGAAACAACAACTTTACGCTTATTGTCAATCCTATTGGTGATGATGTTGATGTGAATCCCGATACTTCGGCTGCAGGTAATGAGGGCGAAGACATTGTTATTAATGTAAATGCGTTAGTGGTTGATAACAAAGAGTCCATCGGAGATGGTGCAAACTACCAGGAAAATGATCCAGAGACGCTGAGAGTTGAGGTCTCCAATGTCCCTGATGGGGCGAGTGTTTCATTACCTGATGGGACAGTGTTTACTGACCAAGGCGGCGGCATTTTTGTCTTAGAAATCAATGCTCAAGACTTGGATCAAGTGGTGTTTAATTCTGGGGATCGCAACGATAACTCATGGGATGGTTCGCTGCATTTCAAAGTGCAAGCCGTTGATACTGGGCTCGATGGCAGTCAAAGCTTGGGCTCTGCAGAGGAGTTTGATGTCACTGTTGATGTTGAAGCAGTGAACGATCGTCCAGAGTTCGTCAACACCGTGGATGTGGAAACACCAGAAGATACGCCATTGCTGCTTGATGGTTTCAGCATTACCGATATTGATGCCGTACTCGATGATCCGAATGCTGAATACGTACTCAATGTGAACGTCGACAGCGGTATCTTGGAGCTTAATCCAACGCTCATCACTACTTACAACCTAACCGTGAGCGGTGATGGTACGGACTCCGTTGAACTGAAAGGCACAGTGGCCGATCTAAACAATGCCATTGCAGACGGTCTGATTGAGTTTAATCCAGACCTGAACTTCTTTGGTGACGTTCAGGTGGATGTGACAGTCGATGACCAAGGTAATGACGGTATCGTAATTGGTGGGGTAGATGACACCCTAAATACCAACAGCAGCAGCTTCAATATTGAAGTGACAGCGGTGAATGATACCCCAGAAACTACGCCAGTGACGCTACCGGATATTGAAGAAGATAGTGGTGTGTTCTCCATCTCTGAAGCGGATCTTATTGCGAATGCGACAGACGTAGAGAACGATAACCTCACGGTCAGCAATGTTCAGTTAACGGATCCGAATTCGGGTAGCATTACTTTCAACAGTGGTACGGGAGAGTGGGAATTTACCCCAGCACCAGATTACAACGGTCCAGTTGAAATCACGTACACCATTACAGATGATGGCACGACAAATGGTGCATCCGATCCTAAATCGGTTAACGGCAGCGCATCGTTCAACGTAACGGAAGTCAATGATGCTCCAACGACGTCTGAAGTGACACTTTCTGATATCGCAGAAGACAGTACGGCGGTTGATATTACCCAAGCTGATTTGTTGGCGAATGCGTCTGATATTGAAAACGACACCTTGATGGTGAGCAATGTCCAGTTGGTTGATCCAAGCAGCGGCACATTGGATTTCGACAACGTAACAGGTACATGGTCATTTACTCCTGCGCCTGGCTACAACGGCAAGGTCGATCTGACCTACGACATTACCGACAACGGTACAACGAACGGCGTTTCAGATCCTCAAACGGTGTCAGGAACGGCGACCTTCGAAGTCACTGAGGTGAACGATGCACCGGTAACATCAGAGGTAACGTTGAGTAGTACCGAAGAAGATGGTGGTTCGGTAACTATTACGGCTACTGAGTTGCTGAGCAACGCAAGTGATCCTGAGTCAGACAACTTGACCGTCGATAATGTTGCGTTAGTGGACCCAACTTCCGGCACGTTGACTCAAGTGAGTGCGACAGAGTGGACGTTTGAACCCGCAGCAGATTTCTTTGGTGACGTTAATTTCACTTATGAAATCACAGATGACGGAACCACTAACGGCGCTCCAGACCCAATTACAATCGCGGGCACAGCAGTGTTGAATGTTGAAGCTACCAATGACGCACCTGAAATCACTGCAGCGTCGGTAACGGATACGATCAATGAAGCTGATGGCCAGAAAGTAACGGGTATTAGTGTGAGTGACGTCGACTTTGCGGGCGCACAAGCAAATGAAAGCATGACCGTGACTCTTACAGTTACCGAGGGCGACCTTCGTGTCGAGCCGCCAGCAGGTAGTGGTGTGACTGTTGGGGCGGGGATGGCTGGTGAAATAACCCTAATGGGCACACCAGATAATATTAACTCCGTTCTTGGAGCAACAGACGCTTCTGAGGGTGTATTTGTGGATGCAGGAGATGTCAACGCAGCTTCAATCACTTTATCGGTGAAAGTCGAAGACAACGGCGTGTACTTCGAAAATGCGGGTACCGCATTGGAAGCGAATCAAGACTTCACTATCAATGTGACACCTGTAGCTGATGCACCTACATTGAGTATCAATCCTCAGTTTAATTACATTCGTCAAATTGCGGCTAGCCAAACCGCGAGCAGTCAAGGTTTAGCGATTGTCGGAATCATGGCGGCGCTTACTGATATTGACGAGGTGCTGTCTTTGGAGCTAACGGGCGTACCAGCTAGTGCTGAGGTAACAAGTGGCGTTTCTCCATCAGGCATTAGCTTCGATGGTACCACTTGGACAGTACCAAGCGATGAAATTGATACGCTAGAAATTGTCGCAACAGATACTAACAGTGGTATTGATGTCGGTTCTTACGACATTTCGCTTACGGCGATATCAACGGAATCTAATGGCGATGAAGCGCAGTCTTCACCTGTCCAAATTAGTTTGGATGTGAGTAGTGATAGCGACGATATTGACCAGTCAACCGCAGTGGACGACAGCTATTTAGTCGGCGGAGACACAGGTATCAACTTGATTGGTGGAGACGGTGACGACGTTATTCTGGGTGGTGATGGTGATGACGTGCTTATCGGTGGCTTAGGTTCAGATATCTTAACGGGTGGAGACGGCAGCGATATCTTCAAGTGGACGGTAGATTCCGTTGATGAAGGGGCAGTGGATACCATTACTGACTTCACTGTTAACGAAGACAGTATCGATTTACGTGAAGTTATCTCTGATCTCAATAACTCAATGATCGACATGGATGATCTGCTTGGTCACATTTCAGCAGACTACGATGCATCGACGGAAAGTGTTTCTCTGAACATTACGACGGATGCAAATGTTCAGCAGACTATTGTCGTGGAAAACTTAGGTACTTCAATCGACTTCAACGGTCTCAGCTCCAACGAGATTGTAGAGTCATTGCTGAACAACGGTGTTATTGATAACGGATAAACCTGTATACAACACAAAAATGGGCGGCTCTGATAAGCCGCCCATTTTTTTCGGGAACGCTTGATTTTAAACAGGAGATATTTGAATCGAAATAGAAAGCAAGAACGAAACAAAGGGGGTATCTTGTTACGACGTTATAGTGATAGTTGGAAATGAAAATAGCGATAATTTGACGTTAAATCGCCTAAACGTGGATGTCTAGCAAGCTGCCAATGATTTCATTGTTTTTCTCTATGACAGACGCGCCAACTCGGTTATAACCAGCGGCTTGTGCGAGGTTGATGAGAGATTCAACTTTTTGAGAGGGAAGGCTAGGTGTTGAGGCTGTTATTGCGACATCCGAAACCGCAGCTAAATCGATGTTGTGATCAGAAAGCTCTTCTTTTACCTTACTTACATTATTGCTAATGCCATGTGCAGCTTTCTCGGCCATTTGTTGTGACATCTGAACGATGTGGTGTCCAGATTGAATTCCCGATACAGGCATATCACTACTCCCAACATTATGATAGTGAGAGCATAGGTGGAGTTTATAAAACGTTCAAGTGTTTTATATCAATGACTTGATTAGGCAAACAGTTTGGCAAGCATTTCTCTTTCTTCACCAGATAGAACCGGTTTTTGCGCTTTATTTAGTTTCACGCTGATCTCACCTTGTAATGACTTTAACTGACTTGCCGTTAAATCACTGAGCTTTTGTTTAAGTTCATTAAATTGTTGTGCGTTCATCTCAATACCTTCGTCGTGATTCGGTTTATCCGTCGTTGCCCGAAATTCTTCATCCTTTGGATACAACATATTTATTCAACCAAAATAGATTAGAATTTGATCGATTGCTTTTTGTCCGAATATTGTCAAGGTGTGTTAAGTGATACGTCAGATTTTTCCTAAGAAGGTACATAATTACCCACTTTGGGGTAGATGGAAGCGTAAAAAGAAAAAGGGAAGCGATATAGCGCTTCCCTCTTACATATGGTTTGAATGTTACTAACTTACCCTGACGGCAAACTTACTAGCAAGTGAATGAAGCTCTGGGAGCATGCGATAGATAAGATGAAGTTGCTGCAATACCATGCGGGCAGAGCTGTCGTCTTCATCGCGCCATTCGTTTAAGCGTTGCTCGAGTCCAGCATCATCAATATTAGATAGGTCACACTCCTCACAATGCTGGTGAAGCTGTTTATGAAGTACATCCAGATGCTGATGAATACAACGGTGAGCATCTAAAACGAGTTTATGAATTGACTCATCTTCGATGCGAGTTCTGTGCGCGCCTAATGCAGAAATATAGTTCAACATTGCGTGATTTAACGTTAGGAAGCGAAAACTTTCATCAACAGCTGCGCGATATTTGCCAGGCTCCGCCAGCATCGTACTAATCGCAGAAGAGAGTGAGGCATCATTATTGTGGGCTTGGCGGCGAGCGATACGGTAACTCAAATTGTCTTTCTTGCCGATTCTATACTGACCAATGATCTGATCGAGATACTGCTTGTTTGCCTCTATCGCATCCGACATAACTTTGTGAAGCCTTCTCGACTGCCAGTCGGGCAAAATAACTAATACAGCTCCTACTGCAAGTACACACCCGATGAGGGTATCTGCTAGTCGAGGAAGGACAACTGCGTAACCTTCACCTAGTTGATTAAATAAGAAGAGGACGAGCAGTGTAATAAAACCAGTCGCGTACCCATAGTTGTTCATCCGGAAGGCGAAAAACATCACACCAGAGATAACGATAAATACTAACTGGCTTTCTTGAGAAGGGAAAAAAGTCAGCAATGGTACACCAATCAACAAACCAGCTAATGTACCTATTACTCGCGCCGTCAATTTTTGGCGAGTGGCACTGTAGTTCGGTTGGCATACGAATAAAGTGGTTAAGAGTATCCAGTAACCTCGGTCGATGTTGAATATTTGAATGATTCCATAGCCAATCGTTAAGGCAATTGACATACGTAATGCATGCCGAAACAGCATCGAATCTTTGTGTAAATTTGCTGATATACGCTGCCACATCGCTTTTAGCGTGTGTGGGTTGGTATCGGCGAGGGTATCTTCTTCTAGGCCTTCGACATCTGGGTTGTTAATGTTATTAAGTTGTTTTTCTACCGTCGCTAAGTTGTTGAATAAATATGTTAACTGCATCAGCAGACGTTTCCAGTGCCCTTGCTTTTGTTCTTCTAGATAAGCAAGAGAGTTCTGTACTTCAGCTAATGCCAGAATAGATTGATCGGTATGGGAGTATTCATTTCCTAGCTGAATGGCTAGTGCAATATCACGACACGCTTGGGCTTGAGACTCCAAAAGATATTTAAAACGAAACAGCACATCAGAACGTTCAAATTCGGTCGCTAAATCCTGATAGCGATAATGGCTAGAACTGACGCGTTCGTGAATGTCTTGAGCGATGAAATAAATATTTAAAAATCGGTCACTAGGCCCATCAATGTGACCCCGTTTCGATCGGTTAAGTAATGTGGTTTTACAAGCGTTTAGTGCCGTAACCGTGGCAGCATTGCATTTTGCAGCTTCAATCCGTAGCGGTTGTGGCGTCAAGTTGGTCACAGGGTGAAAAAGCTTGGCTTTCGCATCAAGATAATTCGCCATTTGGAAGAACACATTGGCTAAGCTTTGTTGCACCGGTTGAAGAGGCCAAAATATCTGCCAAATCATGGACATGAAGTAATACCAGGCGGCACCAGTTAAAAGCAGTAGTGGCTGAAACCAAATGTTGGTGCTTTCATGTGCGCCAAGCATAGTATAAATAGCGATCAGCAACGAACCAAAAGCAATACTCGCGTACTTAGGACCTATCGCCCCAAGAATGATGAAGCCGAAGGTTGAGATAAATAATCCCAACGCAAAAGCCCAAGGGGTATCGAACAAGATTTCAATTGAAAAAGCAGCAAGCGCAAAACAGAGAAAGGTGAGAATCAGAGCCTTGATGCGTCCAGTGAAACTGTCATCACTTTCAGCCAAAGCAGCAGCAATAACGCCTAATATTAATGGCGTTATCAGCGTGTTTTGCTCGAAGTACCAAGTTGGGATAACCACACCCAGTAAGGTAATGAGGATAAGAACGCTGTAATTTATCGTCTTGTTTGCCCAATATAGCCGAAATTTAGAAGTTGCTTGCACAGTGCGCCTTATGTTTCCGATGAAGAACAGGGGGAATACTACCAGACCCACTATAGCGCGTTTATGATTTACTTTAAGAAAAATTCGTGGTTGCTGATAAAATCAGCAGAGATGTCATTGACTTATATTAAAGCTGCCAGGTCATGTGTTGAGGATTGTAAAGCCAGCTTCAAATAACCTCAGCTTTAGGTTATTAAATCGACAGTAATGTGAATTTTATTAAAGAATAGAAGAAGAAGCTTACTTAGGTGCTCGCCGTTGCTACAATTTAGCGCCTTAAAATGATATAAATCGACAACTTCTAAACTAAAAGGCGCACGTTTCATGCAGCTTACTGCCACTAGCAA
Organism: Vibrio sp. 779(2023); assembly: GCF_033344285.1. Classification (NCBI taxonomy): domain Bacteria; kingdom Pseudomonadati; phylum Pseudomonadota; class Gammaproteobacteria; order Vibrionales; family Vibrionaceae; genus Vibrio; species Vibrio sp. 779(2023). The sequence continues at coordinate 196,929 of NZ_JAWPOM010000009.1, read as the reverse complement.
AGCACAGTTTTTTATTCAAAATGAGTACCATCAGGTCGAAATAAAAGAGAACAGTGTTTTATTAAGCTCGATAGGCAGTGAAGAACATATTCCTTTTACGATCTGGAATGGCAAAGTTAGCGTAAAGCGTGGGTTATTATGGAGCTCTTTACAGTTTTTTGCTCATGAACACGAAGGCAAACAACAAAGCTGGCTAGTCCAAGGTTTACCGTGGCCACAATGCCGAAAGTTCGCGCTTGAGGCCGTTCGTCAATATCAAGAGTGGCACAACACTCAGTGCCGAAAACTGGCTGAGTATCTACCTAAGTGGGAAGAAGAGCTTTACAAACTAAAGCACTTGCCTGCTTACTTATCGCATTCTCAAGTGGTCTCCTGGGTTGAAAGTCTTAACCAAGAGTTAAGCGAGATGAAAACCACCCTAGAAGAAGCCAAAATGCGAATGCCGAATCGTATGTCGCAAATAGAGCCTTGGCTCATTGATACCTCTGAGGCGCTTGGTGAGCGTAATCGCGATTGGCTAGAAGCAGAACGTCCAAATTGGGAAGTGCTGTTTAATCAAATTGAATCCTCTCCTTTGAATTTATCCCAGCAATATGCGGTATTACTCAACGACGACCACAACTTAGTTCTTGCTGGGGCCGGCTCGGGCAAAACCAGCGTTTTAACCGCACGAGTTGCCTATTTGTTGCAAAGCCATCAAGCTCAAGCAGAAGAGCTTCTCATGTTAGCGTTCGGTCGTGATGCGGCGACTGAAATGAAAGAACGCTTAGTAGATAAAGTGGGCATGGCGGCAGACGGTGTGCGCGTAAACACATTCCATCAGTTGGGTTTGTATATTCTTAAACAAGTCGAACAGCAACCTGTCGAAATTAGTCCTTTAGCGTTGGACGAAAATCAACGAACAGCATGGTGTGTAGACTGGTTGAAAAAACATTGGATGACACCCACCAACTTTAAACGTTGGCAAAAACATTTAGACAAATGGCCGATTGCGTACCTAAAAGGGGATGATGAGTTAGGAAGCCATTCAGAAAATCCAAAACTGATCGCTTGGCTAGATTCGCAGCTGTCTCATTTAGCGTCGGTAGGGTTGACCAAAAAGCAAGTACAAGAAAAGCTCGTAAACCACCAAGACTATACGCGTTTAAATAGTGAACTCGCCTTATGCTGGCCATGTTTTACAGCGTGGCAGAAAATGCTTAAAGAAAGCAACCAAGTGGATTTCCCAACCATGATCAGTCGTGCGACAGATTATGTGAATAAAGGGAAGTTTGTCTCGCCATGGCGCTTTATTATGGTCGATGAGTATCAAGATATCTCTCCAGATCGTCTGGCATTGATTGAAGCACTGTGTGAATCCACTCAGAAACAAGCAGGTGCCACGTTATTTGCTGTTGGCGACGATTGGCAAGCGATCTATCAGTTTGCAGGAGCGGATGTCGATCTTATCACTGGCTTTAAAGAACGCTTTGCTCACTCTACCGTTCATCACTTAGATACAACTTATCGTTTCAACAATCAGATTGGTGATGTAGCGAATACATTCGTGCAGCAAAACCCATCGCAGTTGCCGAAAACACTAAACAGCCACAAACAACGCAAGCAGAAGAGCGTACATACCGCGCCGAGCAATCAAGTGGAAAAGATCTTGGATCACTTGAATCAACAAGCCAAGCAAACCAAGTCAGTTTTATTGCTAGGACGTAACCATTATCATAAGCCCGATTTGTTCGACGATTGGTTGCGACGTTTCCCTAATCTCGATATTCGCTTTATGACTTGCCATGCGAGTAAAGGACGCGAAGCTGACTTTGTGATTATTCTTTCTGTGGATGAGGGGCAATTCCCCGCTAAGAAGAAGCAAATTCACATTGATGGTGCGTTGACGGAGTCCAAAGACAAATTCCCTTACGCAGAAGAGCGCAGGCTATTTTACGTGGCGATTACACGTGCGAAAGAGAAGGTTTGGATCACGCATACTGGTGCGGGATCTGCATTCGTTCAAGAGCTCGTTAATGGTGACTATCCCATAGTGACTTCCCGTTAAATGCAACGTTTAGAATGTTAAAAACAGCAAGGGCGATACTTGGTATCGCCCTTGCTTTATTTGGTTGGCATCAAAGCTTACATGCGCTCAGCAAGATAGGCTTCGTAATCCGGTACTTCGATGTCTACTTCTTGCTCAAGAAGAGGGGAGTTAAACAGGAACTTAGCGGTGGCTCGGTTCGTTGCTACAGGAATATTCCAAACACTAGCAATACGAAGAAGCGCTTTAACATCTGGGTCGTGAGGTACGGCATTCAGTGGATCCCAAAAGAAAACGAGAACGTCGATTTTGCCTTCTGAAATGAGAGCGCCTAGTTGTTGATCACCGCCCATCGGACCACTGATCATGCTCTTGATCGCAAGTCCAGTTTCTTTACTCAGCATGTGTCCTGTCGTGCCAGTTGCGTAAAGGAAGTGACTCTGTAGCTTTTCTTTGTTTTCTTTTACCCAGCGAAGTAGCTCAGGTTTGCAGTTGTCGTGAGCAACCAAAGCCACATGTTTATGGGTTGGCATGGTACGAATGGTTTTTTGCATCAAGATGTTTCCGTTTGTATGATTTTAAAATTGTTGTGGCTCAATAGAACACGTTTTTGGTCTTTCAATCAACAGCCTTAACACGGAATGTCGGCCTATATTCTGACGGAGATAACGATTCTTCGATCGTGTCGTCATGAAGCGTCTTCGGAGTCAGTGGTTTGATGGTTGGTGAGGCATGTTTGTCATAAGCTTCACCTCTTAAGTAATACGTTGCTTGCATCACGGAAAGCCGACCTTGCTGCACCATTTTATCTGTTGGTGCGAAGAGTACTTTGTTACGTAACAGGCCTCGATATACACCATGACTTAAGTACACAGAAACTAAACCGATCTCCTCAGCTTTGCCGGCACTGCGCAGCTCACTGATGGCCGCTTCAATCGCCACTGCACTGCCAACAATGTAATCTATATTTCCCATATCGATCACACGTTGAACTAGGTTACGTTGTAACTCCTTGTCGTTGTCTGCCCAAAATGAGTCAACAATGTTGATATCACTTCCTTGTATCGCTTCATAAAATCCGGCAGTAACGGGTTTCGTACCACCACGAGTTCGCGGCCCCAAAAGTAAGGCAATGTTGGTTTTTCCTGACCCCTTTGGATGGCGAGCTGCCAAATATTGACCCGCTTCGTATCCCATCCAATGCCAGTCAACACCGACAGTCCCTTTTAGCAACTCACTTTGTTCTTCATCCAAGTCGAGTTGGTTCACAGTAGCAAAAACGGGAGTATTCCCCACCCAATTTTTAAGTGAATGCTCGTAAGCCTGTGGGTCCACGGTCCCAAGGATAACCGCATCTGCTCCCCATTGGTTACACAGTGCGAGTTGTTGTTCTTGACGGGTTTTGTTTGGGTAGCCGCCCGCTTCAAGGACTCGTAGCTCGACACCTTCTCTTTTCGCTTCCGACACCATTCCATAGTTTACTGACAACCAGTATGAATCCTTTAGGTGAGGGTATATTGCACATATTTTCTCTGCGGCAACCGCTGGCAAAGAAGCAACGAGGGTTAAAGTGGCTGCAGAATGTTTGAAAAATGTGCGAAATGCGTGTTGATTTTTAACCATGAAATGAAGTTCGTTGGCATAGATTAAGTAAACACTGCAAAATATAACGTAATATGTCGCTGAACACGAACATTAAGGTCATGAAAATATGCTGCTAGCAACTGCAAGCATCGGTCGTAAACTTTTGTTGTCTTTCATTGCGATGGCAATACTGGTCATGTTATCGGCACTTATTGGTGTGTCTGGATTTTCTTTGGTTGCCAAAACCGAAAGAAATGTCGTGGATTCTGCGATTCCCGCCATGATTGAGGCGAGACAAGTCTCTGAGTTGAGTACTCGTATTATTTCGTCTGTACAAATGTTGTCGAACGCAAGAAACGAGCAGGAAAGAAAGGAGTCAGGGCGAGTGCTGTTCGAACAGCTCGAGTCTTTACTCACTCACATCAAGGAGCTCGGGAGTGAGTCGTTCGATTCTCAATTGTTAGAAGCTTTAGAGAATAACGTCCAGAACGTTATCGACAATTTGGCAGAACTCGGTGTTTCGGTTGAAAAAAAGCTGTGGCTTGCAAAAGAGATAGATACTCGTGTTGAAGAAATGCGTCTGCTCAGTGAAGAGCTAGAACAACTAACTCGTACGCAAGTTCAGAATACAAGCACCATTGCTGTTGCTAACGTCACGCATATTTATGACTTATTAGAATCGAATAAAAAATCGCAAGTTTATCAGGCGCTAGATGCACTGGTGGAGGTCGATCTTGATCTGACTGAGCGATTGCATGAACTGCACTTGTTGGCCTTTAAAATGTTGAATCAGATTGAAGAGGCTCGGACATTAACGAATATTGAGCGAATTCAACAGGTTCAAAGTGATTTCGATAGCAACCTCAAAATCATGCAACGCCGTGTACTCGCTGTGGAAGATCCTACGCGCTCTAAGCAAATGAGCCAACTGCTCATAGAGCTCGGCAAGCGTCAGGTCGTATTTTCTATACTGATGCAGCAATACGAGAATAACGAACAGTCACAACAACTGATGCAAAAGACATTAGAGTTGTTCTCAGAGCTTAATGGCACGGTCAACAAATTGGTTGATGATTCAAACAAAACCACTACCGTCGCTGTAGACCAATTGACCAGCACACTGAAATTCGCTCAGTGGTCTCTAACCGTTATTTCAATTGTTGGTTTGATTGTATTGGTGCTGATTTTATGGCGTGTGGTGTACCTTTCTGTTGTGAAGCGGTTAGCTGAATATTCCGCTGCGTTGCTTTCTGTGGCGCAGGGTAACTTAGCGGTTGAGTTGGAAGTGAAAGGCAAAGATGAGTTGGCGCATATGGGGCAGGCCATCATCACGGCTCGTAATACCGCGCAAGCACTAAAAGTGGTAGCTGAGGGTGAAGCTCAAGCCAAGCGAGAGCTTGAGGAACATAAAGAGCATTTAGAAGAGCTTGTTGAGCAGCGCACTTCGCAGTTAAAACAAGCTAACCGCCGTTTGAATGAAGAGGTTTTGAATCACGCTAAAGCTCGCAAGCAAGCAGAGCAAGCGAGCCGAGCAAAATCGGCATTCTTGGCGACGATGAGCCATGAGATAAGAACGCCAATGAACGGAGTGTTGGGGACAGCACGCTTGCTGATTGACTCAGGCCTCAACCCAATTCAAAAACGCTATGCGGAAATCATTAATCGTAGTGGTAAAACGTTGCTCGCGATCCTTAATGATGTACTGGATTACTCCAAGATTGAAGCGGGGCATTTAGAAATTCGTCACATGGGCTTCGATTTACACCAAATGGTGGAGGACACTTTCCAGTTAATGAACAGTCGAGCACAAGAGAAGAAGCTGCTGTTCTCCTACCATATTGAAAGTGATGTTAGTCGCTACTGGAAAGGGGATGTCACCAGAATCAGTCAGGTGCTGAACAATCTTGTTGGTAACGCGATTAAGTTCACTGACGAAGGAGAAATTGATATCTACGTTAGCCTGAACCCTGAGGACGAGTCGCAAGTCCTGTTTGAAGTATCAGACACTGGAATAGGAATTGCCAAAAAATACCAGAGAACGTTGTTTGATGCCTTCACGCAAGCTGAAGGTGGGATGAGCCAAACTGGAGGTACGGGGCTTGGACTTGCCATCAGTAAGCGAATCATTGAAGCGATGGGCGGTGTTTTAGAAGTCGATTCCGAAGAGGGAAATGGTAGCCGATTCTGGTTCTCTATTCCGTTAGAGGAAAGCGAACCTGTTGAAACAGGAACCGTGGCAACCGCACGTTGCAAAGTGAAAGCAAAGGTCTTGCTGGTAGAAGATAATGAGGTCAACCGAGTGGTCGCGGAAGGCTTTCTAGAAAGCATGGGGCATCAAGTCGTGATGGCAGAAAACGGCTCACAAGCAGAGCAACTGATCAGCACACAGGATTTTGATATCGCTTTAGTCGACATCAACCTCCCTGATTGTGATGGAACTGAGTTGATCCAACGCTTAAAGCGGATTGAGTGTGATAAGCCGGCCAATAAAGCGCTTGCCGTCACGCCAATGATTGCAGTGTCTGCGCACGTTTTTGCGGAAGAAGTTGAGCGCTATCTAGCCGCTGGTTTTGACGGATACTTGCCTAAGCCATTGGCAAAAGAGGCACTCGCGGCATTGATTCAGGATGCGCTAGACGGAAAGCCGTTGTTGTTGCCACAAAATGCCGACTGTACCCCGTTTGATCAAATATCGTCTCAAGAACAAGAGCTACAATTAAAGGTCGTTCAAGCACCTAAAACAAAGGAACCCGATGTGGTTATCATTAATCCGAGCGTGATTGAGTCCGATATGAAAATCTTGGGCAGAGATAAGATGTTGCACATTATTAATCTGTTTAGAGCCACCAGCACCGATGTATTAAGCAAGCTGCAAGCGTCTGCTGAGGACAATGATAGTAAAGAAGTAAAGAATCTTGCCCATAAATTAAAGGGCAGCGCGGGAAGTTTAGGACTAACTGAATTAATGAACGCTTGCCAAGCAATTGAAGCCGCGGCTCAACCTTTAGATACCTATAATGCGACTAAAGATGATTTAGTTTCTCAAGTGTCTGCATCAATTCAAGCTCTGGATGAGTTAATGGCGAAGTAATCCATCGAGCATTGAAAATAAAAAAACCTCCGGCTTTCCGGAGGTTTTTTCTATTCGGTCATGTCATCTTCCCACTCGAATCGAGTGTCTAGGGCATAAGGGTCATCATCAAAAGGATGTTCCACTTTGCCACGCAAGTATTCGAGTTGATGCTCAAGCATATTGACCGTTTCGTAGTCTCCCTCAGAACAAGCAACGTAAATCTGTTGTTCAAGAGCGGCAATGTTATCTCGGATACCCATGAGAACCCCCTTAAATCATCATCGATTCTCAAAACGATTATAGTCAAGTAATCCAAATTCGATCGGTTGTTTTGTACGGTACCAATTATGTAAACGATCGCTAAATGACCAGAATTTTTCTGAGCTTCTACGAATCGCAAAATTATCCAATAACTTAACGTAATCGGACTCGTTTTGGATGGCACTAAATTGATCGACAAAATCTTTTACTTGGTTTTCGTTGATCGAGAAAAATGCCGCAGGGTAGCTTCCCACAACGCCGCGTACAATGGTCATATCATCGTTAGCAAAGTCACGGTTACTTTCTTCATCAAACAAGCTAGAGATGTTTGTGTGTGCATTGTTGTGAAGTAAGGTGAACAGTTCATCTTCCCCTGATTGACTTCTCACCATAAGCATAGTGATTTGCGGAACGGTTTTCAGGCCTTCACCACGAACGTGGTCAATACGTTTTAGTTGCTTTTCACTACGCGCAGAAAGAGCCGTGTCTTGAATTTCGTAGCGAGGCAGAAGCACATCTGAGACATGTTCTCTCAAGAACTCTACCAACTCCGTTTTTGGATCGTCACTCTTATACTGAACGCTGGTTGGTTGGTTAAACGGCTTCACATTTCGTTGTAAAAAGTCACTCAACTGCGGGCTTTGATCTTTATACCAGCTAGATTGAAGTTCATGGCGCATATCGGCGGGTAACAACGAAATAAAGTTACTTTCGCCTTCTAGACGTAAGAAATCCATAAACATTCGTGTCATGAGCTGATGGCCGAAGTTACCGTAAACGTCAAACCCAGCAACAAGCAAATAGTGGATACGCTCTAGTAACGCGTAGTCAAGAATCCACACTGTTTTAGGCTGCTCACCAACTAACCCTTGAACAACAGAAGCACTATCAAAATGGCGGAATATCGTTAATGCCGCATTATGGTTGGTGCCATTACCGTCCCAAATTACATCGGTGGATAGGTTTTCACCTTCTTTAAACCAGTTATTAGTGAACTCAGATTTAGCCTCTAGGTAGCGAGCTTGCTGGCGCGCGTACTTGACCCAGTTGGTAACAGGTAGCGTGTTACTTTCTTGTTCTGCCGGTAGTTTTAGGTTATCAGCCTGAGATCGGTAAAACTCATTTACTTCTGGGATGTCTGCTTTATCTGGATCAAGGAAAAACACCCAAAAGCGATCATTGATAACATTCAATGCCAGTTGGCCACGACAAACTGGGCCTTTGATGTATGCCATTATTGTATTTTGTGCATTATCTAGCATGAACTTAAAGCGCGACTTCACTGGAAGGTCGATGAATGATGTCATCGGGTTTGCAGCAACTTCTGGTTCATAACTCGGTAGCTGACTAACCATGTAATCAGCATCAATAAACCAAGTTTTCCAGTTCTCTATGCGTTGCTTGTTTAACGCGAATGGCATGTGAGTTTTATCTACTATGGTCCCTTGCTCTGGAATAATTCGATAAAACACGCGTTCAACCCCTGGATCATCATACGGGCGACGCGTTGAAATACGTTTTACGGGCTGTCCTGGTGGTGTAGCAGAGCGGACGAGCGTGAAGAATCGGGGATCTTCATCGAGTTCCGAAAAGTAGAGATGAGATAAAAACAAATGCTCATATATATACCTAGCCATCAGCTGATTTTTCAAATCAGAGTGGTTAAGTAATGCTTCGTACTTATCTATTTGCGCTTGCTCATTCTCACTAACAGGTTGGTGAACGTTCATTATTGCGCCGTTTTCCAACCAAGTCATGAGTGTGTGGTATTCACTGTTTGATAGATTTGGCATACCAAAAGGCATGCCCCAGGTTGGGTTATCCTTTTCGTATTGCTCGTATTCTTCAATCGTTGGACAGGTTTGCTCTCGGTCTATCGAAAAGTCAAAGCCTTCTAACTGGACTTGGTCAGGCAATGGGTGGCGCTCTTTTTGCTGTAGCAAACGTGCGATAAGGCCTGCGTCAATGTTGGCTGCCATGCTTTGATCACGTTCGTTGAGAACCGGATGAAAACCCGCATCGCGCCACTCTTGGGTTGTTTCTGCATCTTCGAATAAGCGTGTTGGTGCTGCGGCTGTGAGTCTTGTTCCTTCATATACCAGTGCTTTACTCGCACCACGGTCAATGCCCTCAACAGAAGAGAGCTTAAGCTGACATGGTGCATCGTAGCACGCGTGGCAGACGACACAGCGGTTATCCATAATGGGTTTAACTTCGCTTTGGAAGAAGTTTGCTTGAGGGGTTTCCACGTCAACAGTGCGTTCACGCACGAGCTGTGGACCAAACAGTTGATCATAGTTAAGACCAGCATAGGTTGCACAGCCGGCAAACAAAGTAGCAATGCAAAGTGTAAAAATTAAGCGCAAATTCATTGAGTTATTTTACGTGATTAGAATTTGCATTAATTAAAGCAAAATAAGCGGTCAATTACCAAAAGTTGGGTCAATTAGCGTTAATTTTTCTGTTGATTGTCTGAGCGCTTGAAAATGTAGCCCTGGCGGTGGACTGTCTGAATTCTGTCTGTCGGAACGCCTTCGTGAACTAGACGCTTTCTCATTCTGCTCATGTGCATATCGAGTGCTCGATCATGTTCAGTAAATTCACGTTTTAGTACTGTTTCGTAAAGAAAAGGCTTACTAAGTACTTGATCTTGATGGTGAGTGAGAGTTTGCAGCAGCTTAAATTGAATGCTTGTTAACTGAACAGATTTCTTGTTTGGCAAGTAATTGAGTACCACAGAGTGAGTGCGCTTATCTAGTAATAGCTCCTCATCATTATGGTGAACGCCGTTGTGTTGGCATTGGTAAGTTTTTCCATTTGAAACCTTGGAGTCAAGCACGCGGGCACCTTAATTATTAATGGTAGTAAAACGTATTATCATTAATATTTATATAAAAGCAATCAGGTACTTTATGGGCACTGTGATATGCGTAGACAATCTTAATATTTGAGATTAACAGTAGTGATGAATGGTGCGATGGCGCTCTGAACTAAAGTGCTATTGGAGTGCGTATTAGCTACAAACAACGGTGTAATGTTAGGCAAAGATAGAAAGAATTCTCATTTAGTAAATTCGCTTATCCGCTATTTGTGAACTATACATTCTGTTGCAGGAAGCACTTTTCTAATACACACAGAGGTTTATATGACAGCGAAATATGGCGTTAAACGCCGATTAGCGATTCTTGCCGCCGCTTTAATCGGTGCGACAAGTAGCAGTATCGCAGCAGAGAAACCAAATATTCTCGTCATTTGGGGTGATGATATTGGCCAGTCCAATCTCAGTGCTTACACGTTTGGCTTGATGGGGTACAAAACACCAAATATAGACAGTATCGCCAAAGAAGGCATGATGTTCACTGACTATTACGGTGAGCAATCTTGTACAGCGGGCCGTTCTACTTTCATTACGGGCCAAACCGTTCTTAGAACAGGTTTGAGTAAAGTGGGGCTTCCAGGTGCTGATCTTGGCTTGAAGGAAGAGGACGCAACCATTGCCGAAATGCTGAAGCCGATGGGCTATATGACAGGGCAATTTGGTAAAAACCACTTAGGTGATAAAGATGAGCACCTTCCTACTAATCACGGCTTCGATGAATTTTTTGGCAACCTTTATCACTTGAACGCCGAGGAGGAGCCAGAAAACGTCGATTATCCTAAAGATCCTGAGTTTCGTAAAAAGTTCGGTCCGCGCGGCGTTATCCGTTCGTACGCTGATGGCAAAATTGAAGATACAGGGCCTCTAACTCGCAAGCGCATGGAAACCGTGGATGAAGAGACGTTAGATGCGGCACTCGACTTTATGGATCGTGCCGTCAAGGCTGAAAAACCTTTCTTTGTCTGGTGGAACGCAACTCGTATGCACTTCCGTACTCATGTGAAAGAAGAGAACTCTGGAAAAACAGGTATCAGCGAGTATGCAGATGGTATGGTCGAGCATGATAACCATGTAGGTCAGCTACTGAAAAAAGTGGATGATTTGGGTATTAAAGACAACACAATCGTCTTTTACTCCACCGATAATGGCCCACACATGAACTCGTGGCCAGATGCAGGTACAACGCCATTCCGTGGAGAGAAAAATACCAACTGGGAAGGTGCGTACCGAGTTCCTGCGATGGTACGTTGGCCAGGTAAAATTAAAGCTGGCTCTGTTTCGAATGATATCATGCATCACATGGACTGGATGCCAACGTTTGTTGCTGCCGCGGGTGATGACAATATCAAAGAGAAATTGCTCAAAGGTTATAGTGCGAATGGTAAGAAATTCAAAGTTCACCTAGACGGCTATAACTTCCTACCATATTTGACTGGTAAAGAGGATAAGGCCCCACGAGAAGAAATTTTTTACTTCTCAGATGATGGAGACTTAACTGCACTTCGCTATAACAAATGGAAGCTGGTCTTTATGGAGCAACGAGCAAAAGGCACGTTGCGTATTTGGGCTGAACCATTCACCACACTTCGTGTTCCTAAGATCTTCAACTTGCGTATGGATCCTTACGAAGTGGCTGATATCACTTCTAACACTTACTACGATTGGATGCTAGACCGTGCTTACATGCTTGTTCCTGCGCAAGCTTACGTAGGCAGATTCCTTGAAACGTTTAAAGAGTTCCCACCAAGGCAAAAAGCAGCAAGCTTCTCGCTCGATCAAGTGATGGAGAAACTAAAAGAGAACCCAAATAAGTAGGAAAAGCTAAGTGAAGTATCACATATAGAGAGAGGCTCATTAACGTGAGCCTCTTTTTTATCTGTAAAATTCTATCTATTCAGGTTTGTAGAAAGCTTGATGACGAAAACGCCTAACGCTTCAATTGACAAGAGTTATAAACAAATTGGTTCGTAGTGGGCTGCCGTTAAGTTGGCTTTGATTTTTTCACGTAGAGCGATGTGGGCTGGGTTGTTTACCTCTCGCTTATGGTAAACGAACTTGTAAGGGATAGAGCGTATCGAAATGGGGCAGGGCAAAATTTGAAGTTTGAGCGCTTTGCTCCACTTGTTTGCAAAAGATTGAGAAACGATCCCTAAACTGTCTCTTTGGGCGACATACAGCGCCATGCCCGCTAGCGAAGATGTGATCAAGTCGACTTTTCTTTCTTGAATTGTTTCCTTTGCTAGTTGCTCGAACCCCGACATGTTGTTCCATTTTCCTGAAAATAAACAGTGAGTTTCCTCATAAAATTGCTCTTTTGTGAGCGTGCCGTGTACACGGGGATGGTTCTCACGACAGATAACCACGGCTTCTTCCTCATAGGCATCTTCAATAATAAACGCTGCATCTTTCGTGATCACCGTATCGATTACTAGATCGACTTTTTGTTGTCTTAACAGCTCAAATAATAGGAATTTTTCGGGTGGTGATTCATAAAAAATAGTGTTCTTTATCGGGTCCATAATGTGCAACAAAATTTCCGAACAACACACTTCAAAATGATTTCTATCAGATATCGCATTGTCAATAATACTAACCGCTTGCTGGAATTGCGGCAGTAATTGATAAGCGGTGGAGGTTAGTGCGATACCTCGTCCTTTTTTAACGAATAATTGCTTATCTACGACTTGCTCTAAACGCTTTATTGCAGCGCTCACAGCAGGTTGTGTAAGCCCTAATTGTTCCGCGGCTTTTGTATAAGATTGAAACTCCGCAACAACAAGAAAAGTTTGGATCAAATTCAAGTCCATAACGTCACTCATAAATTTAATTTATAGGTTAACTAATTTTGACTGCATTTATCGCCTGAAATTAGTGCTTTATCTTATATCAACAATGGTATTGAAAAGCGAATACCGTTTTTTACGCACTAGCGAACTCTTGGAGATAATATGAAAAATGCGACCAAAACGAGCAGTAAAAAACTCGTACTTAACGCATGTACGTTAGCTTTGGGCGCTGCATCTGCAGTTGCACATGCAGCGGACAAACCCAACATTCTTGTCATCTTTGGTGATGATGTTGGTTACTGGAACCTTAGTACCTATAACCAAGGCATGATGGCGTACAACACGCCAAACATCGATAGCATTGCTAAAGAAGGTGCGAAGTTCACTAACTTCTACGCACAGCAAAGCTCGACAGCAGGCCGTTCTGCATTCATCACTGGTCAAATGCCAAAACGTACAGGTCTATCAAAAGTGGGCTTACCAGGCGCTCCGGAAGGTATCTCGGAAAAAGATCCGACGATTGCAACCGTGCTTAAACAAATGGGTTACGCAACCGGACAATTTGGTAAGAACCATTTAGGTGACCGAGACGAGCATCTTCCTACCAACCACGGTTTTGATGAATTCTTCGGCAACCTATACCACTTGAACGCAGAAGAAGAGCCAGAGAACGTGGATTACCCTAAAGATCCGGAGTTCAAGAAGAAATTTGGCCCTCGTGGCGTTATCCATTCTTACGCTGACGGCAAAATCGAAGATACCGGTCCACTAACGCGTAAGCGTATGGAAAATGTTGATGGTGAGTTTCTTGATGCCGCAGAGAGCTTCATAGAAAAGCAAGTAAAAGCGGACAAGCCGTTCTTTACTTGGTTTAACACCACTCGCATGCACAACTTCACACATGTTCCTGAAGAATACCAAGGTAAAACAGGTGCCGGTTTCTACGCGGATGGTGTTAAGCAGCACGATGACCAAATCGGTCAGCTACTTAACAAGATCAAAGAGTTAGGTGTGGATGACAATACAATCATTGTTTACACCACTGACAACGGCCCTATGGTTGATTTGTGGCCGGATGCAGGGATGACACCGTTCCGCTCAGAGAAAAACACTGGCTGGGAAGGGAGTTTCCGTGTGCCAATGTTGATTAAATGGCCTGGAAAAATTGAGGCAGGTAAAACATTCAACGGCATGATGTCATTAGAGGACTTTTTCCCGACACTAGTTGCTGCGGCAGGTGATACCAAAGTTAAAGACGAACTGCTAAAAGGCAAAAAAGTTGGCGATATGGACTACAAAGTTCACCTAGACGGTTACAACCAACTGCCATATTTAACGGGTAAGTCAGACAAATCCGCACGAAATGAGTTCGTTTACTGGAGCGACGACGGCGATCTTGTGGCATTGCGCCAAGGAAAGTACAAGTTCCACTTTATGATTCAAGAGAATGAAACGGGTATGGATGTATGGCGTAAGCCGTTCACTAAACTTCGTGTGCCACTGATCTTTGACTTGAGCATTGATCCATTTGAACGAGGCGATCAAGGCATGGGTTATTCTCGTTGGATGTACGAGCGTTCATTCTTAATGATGCCAGCAATGGATACAGTGAAAGAGGTGATGGGTACATTCAAAGAATTCCCGCCTCGTATGGAAGCAGGTTCGTTCGTACCTAAGTCTTCTAAGTAAATTAAGATTATATAGCGCTTTTTGGAGCGCTATATACCCAAATAGCTTCACTTTTGCTGTACAGCGCTCACGAGGTTATTTGGGTATATGTAATAGTGAGAAACGTATGAGTAAGATTTCCCCTCGCCATTCTACTACTATGCCTATTGTTCCTCTTAAAACGGCGTCTAAAGCGCCTGTTCTGGGCGCGTATGACCGTCGATTCCATGTGATGGCAAAGCCAGGTGGAGCAAAGTGCAACATCGATTGTCAGTACTGCTTTTATCTGCATAAAGAAAATCTACTGCACCAAGAAAAGCAGCCAAAAATGGACGACGCAACACTGGAAGCGTTCGTGAAAAGCTATATCGAAAGTCAGGATGGCGAAGAAATTGTATTCTCATGGCAGGGCGGGGAGCCGACGCTGCTTGGGTTGGACTATTTCCGCAATGTCGTAGCTTTGCAAAAGAAATATCAGCCGAAAGGCGTTCGCATTGAAAACGACCTTCAGACCAACGGCATTTTGCTAAACGATGAGTGGTGTGCGTTTTTAAAAGAGCACAACTTCCTAGTTGGCTTGTCGATTGATGGACCACGAGAGCTGCACGACAAATATCGCAAAACCCGCAGCGGTAAGCCAACGTTTGATCTCGTGATGAAAGCGGTAGATAAGCTCAAAGCGCATGGCGTGAAATTCAACGCGTTGGTCACGGTGAATCGTCACAATGCGAAATACCCGCTCGAAGTATATCGATTTTTAACCCAAGAATTGGGTGTGACTTATATTCAGTTTGCGCCGGTGGTAGAAGCCAACAACTTCCAAACAACCGCGCCGCAGTTTTGGAACGAACAGATGATCCCAACCAAAGGCAGTGATCTGGCTAAACCGGGGCATCCAATGTCGATTGTAACGGATTGGTCAGTCGATCCTGAAGACTGGGGACGCTTTTTAATGGCGACCTTTGAAGAGTGGGTGAATAACGATCTTGGCCGTGTGCTGGTTAATCTGTTTGAAACCGCGGTGGCGCAAGTAATGGGGAAACCGTCTCAGCTTTGCGTGACGGCGGAGTTTTGTGGCAAAGGGTTGGCGATTGAGCACAATGGCGACGTGTTCAGTTGCGACCACTATGTGTATCCAGAATACAAACTCGCCAACATTCATGAACACTCACTGAATGAAATGGCCTTCTCTACAAGACAATATACTTTTGGCATGGCAAAACGCGATTCATTGCCGACGTATTGTAAGCAATGCCCTTACTTGCCTTATTGTTGGGGTGAGTGCCCAAAAAACCGTTTGATCAAAACGCCGAATGGTGAGAGTGGTCTAAACTATTTGTGTTCGGGAGTCAAAATGTTCTTTGATTATGCGTTACCGATGTTGGTTGGTCTTGCACAACTTCTCCAATCTCAAGAACCGCAAAGATAACATAGTGAATATAACCTTAAGTTATTTCATTTGTTCTTATACTTAACTATCAAAAAGACGGCTTAAACCATTGAAAAGGTATCCTATGAACCACGCACAACAAGCGATAAAAGAACTCATCGAACAAACAGAAAAAAGCGTCATTGGACAAAGCCACGTGGTTCGAGCTTTAGTCATCGGGTTATTAACAAATGGGCATATTCTGCTAGAAGGTTTACCGGGAACGGCAAAAACACGTTCCGTAAAATCGTTGGCGAACTTGTTAAACACCAGTTTTGGTCGAATCCAGTTTACGCCGGATCTTTTACCATCTGATGTGACGGGCACTGAGGTTTATCAAGAGCTGGATGGCAAGCCGCAACTACACTTTCAGCCAGGGCCAATTTTTAACAGCATTGTACTTGCTGATGAGGTCAACCGTGCACCAGCCAAAGTACAAGCGGCACTGCTTGAAGCCATGGCCGAAGGCACAATCACGGTAGGCGATAAAACTCACGTATTGCCAGACTTATTTATGGTGCTTGCAACGCAAAACCCTGTAGAGCAAGAGGGCACGTACCCGCTGCCAGAAGCGCAAATGGACCGCTTTATCATGAAGGTTACCGTCGATTATCCAGAAGATGACGCCGAACGTGACATCATTCGTTTGGTGCGCAGTGAAGAATTGGGGGCGGAAACCAGCAGCGAAATTATTACGCCAAAACACATCGAGCCAGACGTGGTGCTAGAAGCGCGTCGTCAGTTACCAAACATCGTGGTATCAGACCTAGTGGAAAACTACATCGTTGCGTTAGTGATGGCGACTCGTAAGCCAGAGCGTTATGCCGATTCAAACTTAGCAAAATGGATTGAGATTGGCTCTAGTCCTCGTGCTTCCATCGCACTCGACAAATGCGCTCGTGCGTATGCGTGGATGCAAGGACGTGACCACGTTACTCCTGACGATGTGCGTGCCATGGTTCCGTCTGTATTGGGCCACCGTTTTTCTTTGACCTACGATGCACTGGCAGATGGGGTCGATCATCAACGAGTCGTACAAGAGCTGCTAGATTGTGTAGAAATTGGGTAAGTGGGAGGCATTATGGCTAAGCCAACTCTTGCGCCAACATCACAGGGGATGGATCCCCGTTTGTACTGCGATTATGCTCGTTTAGTATGTCTGCAAGCACAAGCAGAATCGTTCAGTTTACTTCCTCATCTAAAAGCGGGTAGCGTACTCTCTGGCCGACACAATTCGTTGTTTCGCGGTCGTGGATTGAACTTCGAAGAGCTGCGCCATTACCAATTGGGTGACGATATTCGTAACCTTGATTGGAAAGTTACGATGCGTACAGGTAAGCCGCACGTGCGCAGCTATACAGAAGAAAAAGATCGCAACGTAATCGTGTGTGTCGACCAGAGAAGCACAATGTTTTTTGCTTCGACGCAAGTAATGAAATCAGTTGTCGCGGCAGAGATCGCAGCGATGTGTGGGTGGCGAGTATTAAAAGATGGCGACCGAGTCGGTTTTGTCATCGCATCCCAGCAGGCGTTGTTTCACAGCAAGGCACAGCGTTCGCAAAACGATCTTCTGGCGCAACTTAAACGTCTCGCTAAAGCCAATCAATCGCTCAATGTGGACTCCCGCAATTCCGAAAAAGTAACGTTCAGTCAATGGATTGAGCTTATTAAACGCATGAAGCTCAAGCAATCCACTTTGATTTTTATCAGCGACTGGAGCGACTGCGAGGAGCACCATCTTGATCACCTTAAACAGCTGCAACAGCACAATGATGTTCTCGCAGTGATGGTTAGTGACCCATTAGAACAAGCGCTACCAGACGATTTGGCAAAATCGAAATGGGTGGTTGGTGATGGGCAGTATCAACTCAATTTAGACAGCAACGCAAAGGTAGAAGCTGCGAGCGCAAAGCTTGAGGCTCGAACTAGCTTACAGCGTCAATCACTCTCTCAACTTATGGCGATGAAACACCTTCCGCACATCGAACTCGATACGACAGGTGAGCACATTAAACAATTCCAAAAACTGGTAGGAGGGCGTTAAATGAGTGATCTTCCTACGCCTCCGAGTACCTACATACTCAGAGAGCTGCATGATGTGGCTGTACCATCTAGCGTGAGTTGGTACCCGCAAACTATTGGCTGGAAAATTTTAGCGGCGGTTGTGCTCATTGCATTGGTGTATGTCGTATATCGATTGGCTCGGCAATGGTGGCATAATCGTTACCGAAAAGAAGCTCTACTGGCGATTTCGCAAATCAAATCGAGCGACAAAGACATGCCAAAAGTATTGTTCTCTGTGCTTAAAGTAGTGCTGATTCATATTGATAGCCGCAACGCGAAATTGTTTGATACCGCCTTTCTGCGCAAGCTCGATGCGCTGTATCCGCAAACCGAAGATTCTCAAGCAAACTCGCAAATGGTTTTTAACGATGAGCTTTCAAAGTGCTGGCTACAAAGTATTGTTGACCCAAGCGTTACGCTAACCAACGAAGAGCGAGTAACGCTTATTGCTCGTGCGAAAAACTGGGTGAGTGAGCACCGTTGTGATGCTCAAAAAAGCGCGGCAAATAAATCACCACGATTGAAACGCAAAGCACATCAGGGAGGTCAACATGAATGATCTTCTTGCATCGATAACTGGTTTGTCAGGTTTTGAATTTGCTCACCCAATGTGGTTTCTGGTTTTGCCCTTGCCGTTGGTGGTGTACTACTTGGTGCCCGCATATCGCACTAAGCAAATGGCGATCAAAGTGCCGTTTTTTAGTCAGCTGGTGGAAGCGATTGGCGAGACGCCATCAGAAGGTGCAAGCCAGTTGACCCCGAGTTGGTGGCAACGAGCAACGTTAATTCTTTCATGGCTTTTGGTGGTGTGTGCGATGGCAAAACCCACCGTGTTAGGCGAGCCTCAAGTTCGCGAGAGTTTAGGCCGCGATGTGATGGTGGTGGTGGATCTTTCGGGCTCCATGGCCGAGCCAGATTTCACCTCACGTACAGGCGAAAAAATTTCTCGTCTTGATGCGGCAAAAGAAGTGCTGTCGGAGTTTGTTCAGTCTCGTAAAGGTGACCGATTAGGCTTAGTGCTTTTTGGTGATGCTGCTTTCGTGCAAACGCCATTTACCGCAGACCAAAAAGTGTGGCTCGAACTGCTTAACCAAACCGATGTGGCAATGGCAGGGCAGAGTACCCATCTAGGTGATGCGATTGGCTTAGCGATTAAAGTTTTTGAGCAAAGCGATAAGTCGCGTGGTGCTTTAGAACAAGATCAAAACCGTGAAAAAGTCGCGATTGTATTAACCGATGGTAACGACACGGGCAGTTTTGTTGAACCGATTGATGCGGCGAAAGTTGCGAAAGCCAAAGGCGTGAGAGTACACGTCATTGCGATGGGCGATCCGGAAACGATAGGTGAAACCGCGTTGGATATGGACACGATTCATCGCATTGCGAAAGAATCCGGCGGTGAAGCGTTTGAAGCACTCAACCGTGATGAACTATCGGCTGCCTACGATGAAATTGGCAAACTGGAACCTCAACTTTACGAAAGCACCACATACCGCCCAAAACAAAGCCTTCACCATTACTTGATGGCGTTAGTGGTCATCATGCATTTGCTCGCGTTCAGCGTCGCAACACTTAAAAGAAGGGCTGTTACACGATCATCATTAGGAGAGAGCGATGTTTGATTCTCTTAGTTGGACGCAATTCTTTACGCAGTTTCATTTTATTCGACCACTGTGGTTACTGGCTTTGATCCCCATGTTTTTCTTGGTGTGGTTACGCTGGCGAGAAGAAAGCGAGCCAAGCTGGAAGGATATTCTGCCCGAACATTTACGCAATGCTTTGACGATAGGTGAGCGAGGCTGGCGTAAGCAACTGCCGCTTAAGCTCTTGATGCTGATTGTGTTCATCGCCATTGTGATTTGTGCAGGCCCAACGTGGCAACGAGAACCTTCTCCCTTTGGCGAAGATAAAGCCTCTATGCTTGTGGTGCTTGATAACAGCGACTCGATGCTGCAAAAAGATCTCCCACCAAGCCGCCTTGAGCGTTCCAAACAGAAAGTACGCGATTTGCTAGCCGTGCGAAAAGGCGGAAAAACGGGTTTAGTCGTGTTCGCGGGCAGTGCTCATGTCGCAATGCCTATAACTCAAGACAGCAAAGTATTTGACCCATTTTTGGCGGCCATTACGCCAGAAATTATGCCCGTGCAAGGTAAGCTTGCCGAAAAAGCCTTGCCGTTAATTGATCAACAATTGCAAGGTCAACCAGGCTCCACCGTTCTGTTGGTGAGTGATGGCGTTAATCCAGCCACGATTGAGCAATACCAAGCGTATTTCTCGGGCAAACCTTATCAACTGTTAATTCTTGCGGCAGGGAATGCTGACATTGTGAGTAACAACCCAATGGATTTGGATTCTCTACAAAAACTGGCTAGTCAGACTAACGGTCGATTGGTGGAAGTGACTGTCGATAATAGTGATATCGAGCAACTGAACCGATACGTTGAGCGCAATATGCAGCTTAATGGCGAATCTTCAATGCCTTGGAAAGACATGGGTTATCAACTTCTGTTTCCAATCGCGTTGATCATGATGCTGTGGTTTAGAAAAGGGTGGTTAGTGCAGTGGTGCGTGATTGTAATGATGAGCGGTACACTGTTGATGCCGACCAGTGCAATGGCGGAGAACATTTCTGTTAAAGCCGAGCAGCCACAAGTTGTGCAAAAAGTGACGACCTTCGACAAGGTGGCGCAATGGTGGTGGGATTTGTGGCTGACGCCAGACCAACAAGGACAGCGTTTGTTCAACCAACAAGCGTATTTAGAAGCTGCAAAACACTTTGTCGATCCATTACGCAAAGGCACGGCGTACTACTACGCTAGCGAGTTTGAGCTCGCGCACAGCGCGTTTTTGGAAATGCAAAACGACCCGTCCGAAGAGGTTCGAGATTACGGTCTTTATAATGCGGCGAGTGCATTGGCGCGTCAGCGTGAATATTTGGCTGCACGTGACTTGTTAAAATCCCTAGCCAACAAGCCAACGTTGAGCGAGAGGCTAAGACCGGATGTTGAGCATAACTTGAAAGTGATTGGTGGTATTGTAGAGGACATCAACCGGATGAGTGAGAGTCAGGCAGGAACGGAGCAAGAAGCATCAACCGAGCTAGGCGATAACCCTCAAACCGCAGAAGGGGCGGATGAAAAAACGTCAGCGGAGTTGATGATTAAAGAGACGTTAAGTGCAGACGACATCTTAGGTAGCCAAGAATTAGCCGACAAATGGTTAAAGCGAGTCGAAGCGGATCCTAAATACTTCTTAAATGCGAAGTTTCAGATTCAATTGCGTTCAATAGAAACCGGAGAATCAACCTCTACTGCGAACGAAAATACAGAGGAGGCGGTGCAATGATGAAAAGCCACCGTTTTACGCACTTTGCTTTACCCTTGTGGTTAGTTACCTGTTTCGGCTTCCTCCTGAGCAGTAGTGTGTTGGCTCAAGATATTCGTGACGTTCAACGAAAGCATGGAGTTGAGTTACAAGCGTGGGTTGGTAAACAACCAACGGCTGGAGAGAAGCGTAAAACACCAAGTTTTAGCGTCAATGAGCAAGTTATTTTAACCATCGAAGTGGCAACGCCGCGTTGGTTTACGGGTGGTACGAGAATTGGCAATATTGAAATACCCAATGTTATCGCCAAACAGCGTAATCAACTAGCAACCAACTTTACTGAGCAAAAAGAGGGGCAAACTTGGTCGCGTCAACGCTGGGAAGTGACTTTGTATCCTCAAGCTTCTGGTGATTTTGTGGTTCCACCTGTCGCAGTGGGCGTTCAGGTGTCTGCGCCGGACGGCGAGAAGGTATCAGGCACACTTTACACGCAGCCGATTAAGTTCAAAACCGTCTTGCCATCGGGCCTGCTGAGTGGTGAGACACCTTGGTTTGCTGCAACAGATGTAGAGGTAAAGCAAGAGTGGGATACCTCCACTGAGTCACTCAAAGTTGGGGATGCAATCACGCGTAAAATCACCATTTCGGCTCAAGATTCACTATCTGTGTTGCTACCAGACTTGTTGAAAGGAGAATCAACAACCCGTTACCAAGCGTACCCTCAACCACATCGTCTTACAGATACGCAAACACGTGGTGATTACCAGTCAACACGCACAGAAGAGAGCGTGTACGTGATTCAACAAGGTGGTGAATTAACCCTGCCGGATTATGAGTTCCGTTGGTGGAACAGTAAGACTCAGCAAGTGGAAACGGTGATGTTAGAGGGCAAAACTTTTGCCGCGAAGCACACGTTGAAGTCCTTCATCAGAACGTACTTTGAATGGATTGTTTCCACGCTTGTGTTGCTGGGTTTTGTGATTATTTCATTGGTAGCCATTAAACGTTACTACCGCAACAGACCGACACCAGCATGGCTGACGTTCCACCGTTTGTTAAAGGCTAAACGTTGGTCTGAAGCAAGGACCATATTGTACAAACAATTGCGTTTAAATACGGCCGAGCTAGAAATGACCAAAGCCGATACGAGTGAATCGTGGCAAAAAAGTGCGTCGCGAATGCAAAATGGTGAAAATAGCGCTCATTTACTGAAGTCGATGTGGCGCAAAATCCAGACCAAACAAAAACGCTTTAAATTCCGTATTCCGCGAGCGTTACCAGAACTGGACAAAGTCATTGGAAGAGATGGCAATGAATAAAACGGGGCGCTAATATAGCGCCTCGTTTTTATTAGAGAATAGAGTTCAAATGAGCCAAGAGTTTATGCGCCGCGCATTGGAAGTGTCCAAAAATGCGCTTCCTGAATGTCAACCCAACCCGCCGGTTGGCTGCGTGTTAGTGAGAGACAATCAAATCGTTTCTGAAGGTCATACTCAAGCGATTGGTGGCAATCACGCGGAAGTGGAAGCGCTGAATGCGTATCAAGGCTCGTTAGAATCGGTGACGGCATACGTTACGCTGGAACCGTGTTCGTTTGTTGGTCGCACGCCAGCTTGCGCGGTGACATTAGTCAAATCCGGCATAAGCAAAGTCGTCGTAGCCATATTGGACCCCGACCCGCGCAACAGTGGTCGAGGTATCGAGATTCTAAAACAAGCAGGTATAGAGGTAGAAACGGGTTTGTGCGGCGAGGAAGTCAGCGAGTTTCTTACCCCTTACCTAGGCAAAGCCTAAGTCAAGCTTTACGTTGCACTATGGTGCCAGTTTATGTGGTGAATGAAGTGCGTCAAAATTGAGTTAAAACTCATTAAAACAAGCGATACCGCCCATTTATTGCACTTGGCTACGTGAAGGATCATGCTGTTAGATTAAAATAGAGAAAGTGACTTTTGAAAAATTTAATAGCATGAAACCGACCGACCTTAATCTTATTCCCATTTTCACTGCCATCTATGAAGAGCGTAACTTGTCTCGGGCGGCGGCGCGTTTAAACATCACCCAGCCTGCGGTGAGTAAAGCGCTAGCAAGGCTACGTGATATCTACGATGATCCATTGTTTCATCGTTGCGTTAAAGGTGTCGAGCCTACCTCGTTTGCGATGGATATTTATCCTGCTCTTCTAGCTTCAGTACAAAATTTCACTTCGACATTATCGGCCTCTAGTGAGTTTGACCCTAAAGTGTCGAATAGAGTGTTTTCTATTGCCTGTGTGTCCGTTGCGAGCTTTGAGTTGCTACCTCAAGTCATGAAACAAATCCGTGTGTCGGCGCCAAATGTTGCATTAGAAGTACATCCGCTTTTTACGGAAGATTTTGAAAGTGATCTGCGGTTACAACGATACGATTTGATCATTGATATCACACCAAGAGCAAGAACGGTGCTAAAACTGGAAACTGTACTTACGGAGCGTTTGGTGGTGGTATGTAGCGAAACGCATCCACGCCTGAATGACGAGATTACGGCTGAACAATTTTTTGAAGAAGAACACGTAGTGGTTTCGCAGTGGCAGAGTCGTAAGAGCTTGTTAAACGCCGATGACATTGTCGACTTGGATAAGAGAAAGATTAAGTATCGAGCCTCAGGCGTACTAGAAATGCTCCCAATTATTTGTGGTAGTGAATACATTGGTTTAATGCCAGAGTCGATGATCAACTTGTTCAATAACACCTATCATGTTAAATCTTTATCAATGCCATTTGATGAACAAATGTATGAGCTTTGCACAATCTGGCATCCTAGTCGCACAAACGACAGCGCCCATCAATGGTTGCGTTCACAGATTAAGCAAGCAGGAAAAGTCATCAACCAATAGGAAGTGCAATGAAAAAGACAATACGTGCCATCCTTAACGGAAAAAAAGCTGGGAATCCAGAGTTAAGAGATGCAATCATGAAAATGAGAGAAAAAGGCATCGACGTACAGGTGCGTGTGACGTGGGAATCTCAAGACGTGCCGCGGCTAGTGAAAGAAGCGGTTGATGAAGGCATTGAACGTATTGTTGTCGCTGGAGGCGATGGAACCGTCAATGAGGCGGCTTCTGCGGTTATTCAAATTGACGAAGAAAAACGCCCTGAGTTAGCCATTATTCCCCTTGGTACCGCCAATGACTTTGCTACCGCTATTCAAGTACCTAATTCCATTAAGGCGTCTTTATCTCTTGCTGTTGAGGGGCAGTCCGCCTTGGTCGATTGCGTCAAAGCGAACGATCGCTGCTTTATTAACGTGGCAACAGCAGGGTTTGGCGCAGAAGTTACAGCAGAAACGCCTGTTGAACTCAAAAACTTTCTTGGCGGTGGAGCTTACACGCTAACTGGTGTTGTAAAAGCACTTGGCTTTAAACCATATGACGGAACAATAACGATTGAAGGTGGTGCGTATCAGGGAGAAATGTTGCTCGGTGCGTTTTGTAATGGGCGCCTTGCTGGAGGTGGGCAAGAGTTAGCTCCAAAAGCGATGATTAATGATGGGCTGATGGATCTAACATTGGTGCGCCCATTTTTACCTCATGAGCTGCCTAAAGTAATCGACGAGATCAATAACCCGAGTGAGAAAGGAGAGTTTGTGAAGTACACAAGAGCAAGCTGGTTGGAGATAGACTTCCCGAATCCATTACCTCTTAATTTAGATGGAGAACCCTATCATTCGAGAACCATTAGATTTGATGTTCAGCCTAAGAGTATACGATTAGTCGTACCGCAAGATTGTCCTTGCTTGACTAGCTAAACGAGCGTTCTCCATGATTATTGCTTAACACAGCCACTAAAATGTGGCTGTGTTGCTTGTGTTGAGGTATCGTCAACTTCTTAACGTTTTTGAATGGTCTCAACGTCTATCTGCGTAGTTGTCCAATCTGCGTCAACCTCTCCTCGAATCATTACGGTATCTTTTGGTGTCACTTCTTGACCCATCCAATCTTCGTTGTCGATCTCTACTTCGATCTCACCAGTGTTGTCTTTGAACAAGTAAGTCTCGTTACCAAATGATTGAACAATATGCCCGGTTAGCACTACAGCGCTGTCGTCGGTTGCGTTGCGCGCCTCTTTCACCGTATTGATTGCACTGACTTCTGGACCATTAAACGCGGCGAAAACCGAGCTTGAAAGTAGGGCAAGCATGGATGTTAACAATACTCTTTTCATTATCATCTCCTTATATTAGAAGTAATAAGTTGTGCCTACGTTAAAGGATGCAGTGTTCGCGTATCGGTCTAGTTGATATTTTGCGTTTACACCTATGGTGAGCTGCGGGAAAATTCTGTATTCCGCACCCACTGAGAACATTGCGCCTAGCTCGTTGTTTTTCTCCGAGCTATGGAAAAGCGTGTTGCTTATTTCCACATCGTCATTCGCGACAAGCTCATATTCTTGATGTTGAGCAACCTTGGCGTCGTATTGCGTGTAAGTTAAACCCGCTTTGAATTTTGTTGTCCATTTATCACTTAATGCATAGCTAAACACTGGTGCTAGCGAGACTTGTTTGGCTGTGATAGAGGAATCCCAATCCATTTCATGATGGTAATCTTTGCCATCAATTGTCTTGATACCAAGGTTCTTAGAACGGCCGTCATCAAGGTCAAACTGGCTGTAACCCAGTTCCAATGCCCAGTTGTCATTAAATGCGTAACCGACAAAGCCTGAGAAAATACCATCCTCAAGTTCTGGGTTGAGTGTTACGTTGTCAGTTGAAAAGTGAGGTTCCAAATCATGGTCAGTGGTGCCTAGTCCATATTCCAGACCTACATAAGGAGCCGCAGATACCGAAACTGAGCAGGTAACAAGTAACGCAAGAAGTGTTTTGTTCATTTTATTTTGCCTCTTCAAATCAACTTAGTGAGTAGAAGCGCATTTTGTGTGAAGAAGCGTGAAGCGATCGTGAAGAAACGAAAAAATGTTTAGAAAAAAGAGCAAGGGGCGATAACCGAGGGGCGGTTTGAGTGAACAAACACCAAGCTCTTTATATAGAGTAAGTTAAGTTGCTGCGACGTAACACACCGCAAACGGGACATTAAGGCGAGTAAACTCTTTGATCCAACGCCATTGGTTATCCTGGAGTTTATCGCCAGGGCCTTTCACTTCAATCCACTCGAACTCGTTTTCTTTAAAAGCAATGAGATCCGGCATCCCATTACGGTAAAGCTTAAGGTCGCTCAATTGTATTTTGAACAGCGCCATCAGCATATTGGTTGGGATAGTGTTGAGTGCTGTTTCGAGTAGCTCTTTACTTATTAAGTTCCAATGTACAAATGGATTACTGATGCCAAACTTCTCATCGTATTTTGTCAATAACATCTGGGTGTTGCCCGCTTCTAGTTCGGCAAAAGCGGTGTCTATCAAAGCTTGGCGCTTGGTAACAAAATCCGAGTGATATAAATCTAAAGGACGGTGTTGATAAGCGTTAATGAATGCCCCTTCAATAGGAGCAAAAATCGCATCCCAAAAAGTGAGACCAAGTAATGCATTAAGCAGTGCATTTTCGGCGTAAAATACAGTCCAGCCTAAGGACTCAAAATACGCTTTGCTGGCGAGTTCGACTCTCTGTTGAGATAAATCCAGTTCAAGGCGGTATTCCGTACAGGTTGGCTTCGTCACTCTTGGCACTTTCTCGCCTTGTTTTCGTTTTAACCGTTGCTCAAGTTTTTGTGCAACTTCGAGCTCAGACACATCGATCGGTGAGTTAAGCATATCTGTGACAATGTCACAAAATAAATCATCATGGTTTAATTTGTCATAGATACGTGCGCGTCGTTCTCGGCTCGGTGTGAGTTGAGTTTGGCCAAATAGAGATAGGGCGGTCTCTAGATCATTAAGCCGTTCGTAATCACGTGCTATGTCATTCAACATGTGCTCGCGTTTACGATCTACGTAACGGTGTTTAACGGGCTGAGGCATTGCCTCAATTAATAAGTCGAGATTGGCTTTGTCTTTTCGGTCAAATTGCCAGTACAGGTTGGCCAACTGGCTCAGTTCAATTAAGCGGTCTATTTGCTCACGTGAATCAAAGAAACGGCGCACTTTACTCAATTGATATTGCTCGAACTGATGCAAACCTAAGTCATCAAGCACAAACTGACTTAAGTCTTGATGGGTGTTGGCAAAAAACAGAGTGAGTAACACGTCGATCATATGAGCAGAATTGAGTTTGACGATCGTAAACTCAAGCCGCTCTATACGATCAAATTCCGTATTACTCAAATGTTCGACAAGGGCGTCTTTCTTGAGTGATTTCGGCAGTTCGGGATAAAGCGCGGAGATTTCTGGTTTGGTCAGTAAATTAGCCGCTAACTCTTGATGAGAAAGGGGTGGGGAAAGGGCTACAAACTCATGCTGACTCAATTCTGCCAGTGCTTCATTGATAGAAGGTATTTCTTGATAACTCAGCTTATCACTTCGAAACCAACATCCCTTTCGGCTGTATAAACGCACCAAAAGGCACTGGGCGTGTTTGCTCAAAGAATCAAACGAGCAAAGCCATGCGTGTTCTTCCTTGGTCAGTAAATCGCTGTACCAAGTTATTGCGTGATGAGTCAGCTTGAAGAAGTTCTCTAGATAGTAGTCTGGTGCAAGTTCGATAGGGCTTTCCATAAACGACCGATAACAAAAAAGGCTTAACCCATAGGTTAAGCCTTTTCGCTATCAAATCAATTCGCAATTATGCGTTTTTTAGCTGTGCTACTTTCGCTTCAGACAATGGCTTAGTGATGAACGCTAGTACGATACATACTGCCATCATTGCTGAAGAAATGGTGTAAGCCAAGGTGTAGCCGTCGCCATTTGTCATCGAGAAACCAACAACCGCTGCGCCGATTGCACCACCGATACCCCATGCTGTGTAAAGCACGCCGTAGTTAGTGCCGTAGTTTTTCAGACCGTAGAACTCAGCCGTTAGAGTAGGGAATACCGCTAGAAGTGTGCCGTAACCTACCGCTGCGATTGCTGTACCGATGATCAGTGTAAACTCAGAGTCGAACGTCGCGAACAGCACCATGTTTACGCCTTGTAGAACGAACGCGAGTAGAAGCGTACGAACACCGCCGATTTTATCTGCAAGCATACCCGCGGCAACACGACCGCCAGAGTTAAATACAGCAAGAATAGACGCTAGGTAAACCGCGTTTGGCAAGTTTGCTTGAACGCTTGCGATTGTCGTGATGTTACCAATGATCATTAGACCAACAGAAGCTGCAAACGCGTACATGATCCATAGAGAGTAGAACTGTGGCGTTTTCAACATTGCTTTCCAAGTTAAGTCATCTGACTTTTTCACCGCTTTAGGTGCTTGGCCTTCTTTTACTTTAGGCTCCGCAGGTGTGTAGTCTGCTGGTGGGTTGTTGATGGTTGCTGCAAGAGGAACCGCAATCGCTAGGATACCAACACCAAGAACCATAAAGCTAGTTTGAATGCCCATGCTGTCTATTAGCGCAGAAGTTACTGGCGCAAGGTAAATAGCCGCTAGACCAAAACCTGCCGCAATAATGCCGTTAACCATACCTTTCTTCGAAGCGTGGAACCACTTCATCGCAGAAGGTGATAGGCATGCGTAACCAAAACCGATACCTGCACCTGTGATCACACCGAAGGTAATGTTCAGCATGAGTGGAGTGTCAACAAAGCCAGACGCGATCATGCCCAGACCTGTAAGAACAGTACCTAGGATAAGGATCATTCGAGGGCCCATGCGGTCTTGGAGAATACCTGCAATAAGAAGACAGATAGAGAAAGTGATGGTTGCAGTTGCGTAAGGTGCAGAAGCTTCTGCAGCACTCCAGCCTGATTCAGTTACCAGTGCCTTGTTGAATACACTCCAAGCATACAGGATGCCAAGACAAAGGTTGATACAGAACCCTGCTAACAGGATGCGCATAGCTTTATCAATCTTGCTCATTTTTATTCTCAGTTTTTCCTCTTATTGGCAATGCCGCAAAGAAGGTTGGTTTAAAGATGTTTTTTCTCAAAATTAGTTTGCGTTTTTCAACGTTTAACGCAATGAGCGCGGATTATAACCAATAAATATGTGATTGGAATCTCTTTTTACGGTTACTGATAAAATAATTTGCAACATTAAAAGTGGATGTGAATTCATGGTTTTGTATGTAGTAAGAACGTTGTAAAAAAGTGACATTTTTTGTTCACTAATAACGAATGATGAGTCAAGAGAGAGAGGTTTTACGCTGTTGAGTGCACAGTTCACATTTCAAATAAAAAATTTCTAAATGTTTCCATGTTAACCATCTGTAACAAAAATGGCGAATTTATCATCTGACTGTCGTAAGTATCAGATGCAAAGGGTTTCTTAATTCTTAATTGTTAACCTTTTGTAATAATTGAAGCTGATTAGCTTTTATGTACATTAAGTGAGCAAAAAAGTAACTTGTAATTGCTGATTTTAGGCGCAGAATATAGTGAAAAATGAGTTTTCATTTATGAAGGGATGCTTTTTAGATTTGTTGTGAGGTGACTTATGAAACTGTTCCTATTACTCATGGCTTCGGTATCCGCTGGTATCGCATCAGCAGACCACATCCATTCATTTATGTTGGGCTTATCTATTGCTTCTTTAGCGGTAGGTAGCTGTTATTTCTTCGCATTTCGCAGCTCGCGCTTTCCACAGCTTGCTTTATTCCTACTCATTTGCGGTATGCTTTCTAAGTTGACGATAACCGTAGTCGGTGTGATGTGGGGAATGTCCGCGGAATTAATCACGTCTCCAATCGTATTCGCACTTTCATATTTATTCTTTTCGCTTGCCGTTACCTACTTATGGTTTAGCTACAGAGAGAGCATCACTAAGATTCCTGACCGATTTAAGTCAGCGTAAATCAACACATTAGAATAAAAAAAACGCCAGCACATTTGCTGGCGTTTTTAATTAAACGTAATTTTGTTCGGATATTGCTTTTAGTTTGATCGTGGCAATACCGTTAGGCACTCATTGGAACAAGCACCATAGTACCAATAATCACCGTGATAAGGCCTGCTAGAACTGGAACGGATGTGCGTTTTACAACCTCAAACGGGCTGATGTTTGCCATACCTGATGTCGCAACGATTACGCCAGATACTGGTGAGATAGTACGGCCTAGGTTTGATGCTTGAAGCATCGGGATAATTAGGAAAGCAGGGTTTAATCCCATTTTCGCAGCCAAAGATGGTGCTAACTCCACGAACGCATAAAAAGGCGCGTTACCCGAACCCGTTGCAATTGCTGCTGCAACTGTCAATGCAGTTAGAATAAGCATTAAAGCAACGCCGCCTGCACCAGCATTATCTGCTAGATGAAGTAGGTTATCGATAGCTCCGATAGACATCAGACCTTGTGCAAAAACCCCTGCGGCAACCAAAAGCATCACAACGCCTTTGAACGCGTCAGCCATGCCTGCGTAACAAGAATCTAAATCTTCTAGTGATTTCTTACCATCGAACTTATTTACAACATAATGGATCAGAGCTCCAAGGAAAATCGAACCAACCACAATAGTGTAGATGTCTAGACTAAGTCCTGGAATGGTACGACCGTTGAATAGGAAAACGCCGATGATAGGTAGAAAAGGAAGAGCTGCATAAAACGCTGGTGCGTCAGCTTTGATCTCTGATACATCAATTTTTTCCATTGGTGTATTTTCTTTCTTATCTAAGTATTTGTTCCAGAAGAACGCTGCCGCTGCCATGACAATGATTGCGCAAATAGAAACAGGCAACACAGTTTGTACCGCAAACACATCAAGCTCTAAACCAGACTTTTCTGCTGCGATAACAACATCACCAGAAGTAGGAGAAAGGATGATTGCCGCTGGAGAGGCACACACTGCAACGGCTGCTGGACGAGAAATGCCCATCGCGACCATCATTGGGAATAATGTCGCCATTAATAGTACGCCAAGGCCTGTTGCAGAACTTACCGCAAGAGACATTAAACACGCCACAATGTAAGCCGCTACCAAAAGGACGTAAGGAGACTTGATGACAGAAAGCGGTTTAGAGAACTGTTTCACTACCACGTTGTTCGCGCCGATATGAGTCATGTATGACGCAAAACCACAAAGCAGCATGATTTGCATACCAAGACCGCCACCGCGGTATTGAAGCATGTATTTCACGTATTCAAGCGCATCTGTCACCATGTTACCAGTTGAGGTGATTTTTGACGGCAGCACGTCGTGCCCCAAAACGCCAGTCATAAGAAGTAAAGCAATACCAGCTGTCAGTAACACGCCTGCAGCTTTATAGCCTTTGACAATAAAGTAACCCACCGCAATGGTAACCACTAAGCCAATTAAGAGCTCTAACATAGGGATCTCCGAATGTTATGTAAAAAAGAAAGAAACTGTTTCAGTTTATGACAAGGAATTTACAGAATTCTTAGCTGTGGCACGAGACAAATATGGGGCTTGCATGATCTGAGACAAATAATAATTTAATAAATAATTTCGTTAGATTGTATTGTTGGAATTTGGTTTTCTAAGTGTTATGTGCTGGTTTGAAGCTATTTATAGGAAGGAAAATATGACTAGGAAAGTGAATGAATAATGAGTGAATTGATTCACAATAGGAAAAAGACTTTACTCAATAAGCAATTATTGGAAAACACTCTTCACAACAAAAAAGCTTCGCCGAAGCGAAGCTAAGTAATCGTAAGAATGAGGATAAACTATGCGTATCGACGAACCATAAGGTTCCAACTACGCTGCTGCCGTTCGAACTCTGCTTTAATTTGCTGATACTTCATTTTTGTTACAGAACATTCGTATTTTTTTACCACACTGGCAGTTTTGGCACCGAGTACTTCTTTGCGCATCTCGTAGTATTCCTGCATGTGATGAACTAAAGTATCAAACTCTTGCTGTAGCTGATCGAGGATCGTTTGCGTGTTCGGTTTCGATTCTAGCTTTTCTCTTGCTTTCTTCAAAAGTTGACTCGCACGGGCTTTTTCAATTCTAAATGTAGGCGTTGTGCGCAACTTAGATGTGAGTCCTAGCCAAGAACATGACTTTATCAACCACTTCGTTGGGTCGTAATGCCACCAATACACGCCATTGCGATAGTCATTCTCGAAAATATGATGGAAATTATGGTAACCCTCTCCAAATGTGAAAAAGGCGAGTACACCATTATCGCGAGCAGTGTTTTTGTCTGTGAAAGTTTGCTTACCCCAAATATGTGCGAGGGAGTTAATGAAAAAAGTTGTATGGTGACTCATAAAGAGTCGAGCTGCACCAACGACCAATAACATCCCCCAGATATCACCGTATATCAGTCCTAGTATTACTGGGAAACCAATATTAGTCAGTAGGGCAAGTGGAACATAATACTTATGCTGCCACATGACGATTTTATCGCGCTTTAGGTCACGGCAGTTTGTATATTCGTTTTCCTTTGATTTATTGTAATCACGTAACATCCACCCAATGTGAGAATACCAAAAACCCCGCTTGGCTGAGTACGGATCTTTATCGTTATTGTCGACATGTTTGTGATGCACACGATGATCAGAAGACCAATGTAATGCACTATTTTGCAAAGAAAATGCTCCTCCAA
Organism: Vibrio sp. 779(2023); assembly: GCF_033344285.1. Taxonomy (NCBI): domain Bacteria; kingdom Pseudomonadati; phylum Pseudomonadota; class Gammaproteobacteria; order Vibrionales; family Vibrionaceae; genus Vibrio; species Vibrio sp. 779(2023). The sequence continues at coordinate 164,245 of NZ_JAWPOM010000009.1, read as the reverse complement.
TCGCAAAAATGGCGCGCAAAATAGGATGAGCTTCGTATGTTTTGTGGCTCCAGAGACGATGATAGCCTGCTGTAATAGAAAGGTTAGTAAAACTAAATGCAATCACTCCCCAAATTAGATGTTCCCAACCCAGTCCAAAATGATATGCATACCAAGGCATTACAATAAAAGTTAGAACAAAACTGGCAGAAAATATTAATGTATTCAACCAGATAACAGGTGGTTTGTTTTGAGTCACAGGTGTATCCCTAACTTTGAGCTAACAACTGTTCGCCAGAATATCAGCGTACACATGTAAGTCAAATTAAAGTTAGACAAATGTGACTATTCCTTTGGGTGTAGATTAAGGAACTTGATGGGATATTTTGCTTTTAATTGAATAATGAGTAGTATTAAAAAATGAGCTCTGGCTTAAGGTGTATAAAATCTGCCAAGAAACAAGTGTTATAAAGGTGGAATATACCGAGACTCTATAAAGAAGCAAAAATGTAAGAAAATAGGAATACGTAATGGATTTACGATTAGCGGAATATAAGGACTACGAGCGCATTGCGCATCTTCATGCGGATAGCTGGAAGCGTCATTACCGTGGCATTCTTAGTGATAACTATCTTGAGAAAGAAGCGATTGACGACAAACTACTGATTTGGCAAACCCGTTTGACCAACCCACCATTCAATCAGCACATTGTCTTGGCGGAGGAGGGAGGTTTGCTACTTGGCTTTGTTTGTGTGTTCGGCAACCATGATTTCGAGCGTGGAACCTTTATTGACGCATTGCATGTTGATGACAGTTACCGTGGTCGTGGGATTGGTAAGCAGCTATTACTTGCTGTCGCAGAATGGCAACAGCAGTACTTTAAAGACACAGGTCTTTATTTAGAAGTTGTGTCGCAAAACATTTCTGCGATTGAATTCTATCGCCACATTGGTGGTCAAGAGGATCAAGAGCGAACTTGGCGCGCACCTGATGGCAAAGAGGTGTTAGAAAAAGTATTCCGTTGGAAGAACGCCCAGTCATTAGTTAGTGGGATTGAGGAAAACGTGATTTACTCCTAACCTAGCGTTCTAAAACATTAGATAAGAGCAGTCTCAACACTGCTCTTTTTTGTTTATGCACCCTAACGTTATGTTTTATTGAAAGCTTTCTAGAAGTTAACCCCCATGGCTTTTAGTTCGAGCTCACATTGCTGAGCATTTTCAAACTGAATAGCAGCCATGCCAACTGCTCGGGCACCTTCAACATTGTAAGGCATGTCATCAAGAAATACTGTCTCTTCGGGGTTAAGCTGATACTTTGAAAGTAGAGTTTGGTAGATCTCCGCTTGTGGTTTTAGTAATTGAACTTCAGAAGAGATGATTGCTCCATCAAACAGTGGCCAAAACTCATAGGTAGTACGAAGATGTTCCACAATTTCGTTGATGTTGTCTGTGAGCGCATATACGCCATATCCGGCTCTTTTTACTCGTTTTAACAGCTCTATACTGCCGTAAAGTAATATTTGAGTGTGTTTTACATAATAAAAGAAGCGGTCCATTTCTTCCGTCGTTACTTGGTGTTCACGTTGATAACGCTGTTTTGCTTCCCTTTCGGAGATCGTCCCTTTATTTAAATCTTTCCAGATTTGTGATGAAAATAGCATCTGAGCCATTTTCTCTGATTCTACGGAACCACCAAATGTTAAGCGAACGATTTCTACTGGAGACCAGCGTACCAACACATTACCTACATCAAAAATGACATTTTTTATCTGGACAGAATTCATAACACACCCCAAGCCAATTGTTCTTCACCACGCTATATGCGGTGAGTACTGTTTTTGAATCGTTGGAAAGTCGTGCCAAAGGCGCGACTTAAGTTTCTTGCACAAAATGAGATTAACATCCAATTGGATACAGAGCGATTATCGCAAAATTACACTAAACTATATGCAACTTTGTTTATTTGGTTGTAAATCAAGTGTAGCTGTCTTAAAAGATTGAAACTAAAGATAAGTATTGCGAGCTGTTTACGTCATTTCGCGCTGCTTATAAATGATGATTAATATATAATTAGTTAATAATAAAATGATAAAAGTGAATCAAAATCACATTGTTGTGCGTCAGGCGGAGTAAGCAAAACAGATTATATGGACTCGATACGTAAGGTTTATCAATATGCAGAACCAAACCTAACTCTCGTTGGCTGGATGGGGTTTCTTGGCTTTCCGCTGTACTACTTTGTCTGGGAGTTTGCCTTTCCACAGGCTTATGAAAATTTACCTCTTAGATTGTTTTGCTCGTTATTGTTTTTCGGCATCATTTTTAGAAACCGCTTATCATCGACTTGGAGAGATTATGTTCCTATTTACTACCAAGTGACGATAACGCTGTGCTTACCGTTTTTCTTTTTTTATATGTTACTGATGAATGACTGGTCCAATGTATGGGTTATGTCGTTTATGTCTGCAATTTTCTTACACATTTTACTGGTTCATGTTACTAGGGTCATGTTTGCTCAAACCTTTGCTGGGATAGGTTTAGCAACATTCTTCGCTTGGGTTGCAAAAGGGTTCCATCTTGACTTGACCATGGATTGGACTCATGTGCCAATCTTTCTGTTTATTTATGTCTTCGGTAATTTGTTCTATTTTCGTAACCAAGTTGAACATGAAGCGAAAGTCTCGCTGGCAAAATCATTCGGGGCAGGGATTGCACATGAAATGCGTAACCCGTTGAGTGGGCTTTGCACTTCAATAGATGTTATCCAGTCGATCTTGCCCAACATGAAAGAGGCAGGAAAAGAGCAGTACGTCATGAGTGTAGAAGATGTCACCTTATTACGTGAAGTGAGTCAGGATGCAATGAACATTATCCAATCGGGTAATGAAACCATCGATTTATTGCTGACTTCGATTGATGAAAATCGAGTTTCTCGTTCTAGCTTCAAAAAATATTCAGCTCACTCGGTCGTTGAACAGGCAATTGAAAGCTTCAGTTATAAACGTGCCACTGATCGATTTGCCATATCGTTGGATGCGAGAAGTGAGTTTGAGTTTCTAGGTAGTGATACGCTGCTTAAATACGTTATGTATAATCTTTTCAAGAATGCCTTCCATCACCGTAAATCTGAAGATTTTCACATACATGTATCCATGATAAGTTCAGAACGCTTTAATCAAATTGTTGTAACCGATAATGGTGCTGGTATTGCTCCTGATGTTCTACGCAATATCTTTCAAGACTTTTACACCACCGGCAAATCAGGAAGTTATGGTTTGGGCCTACCGTTTTGTAAAAAAGTCATGCGTTCATTTGGGGGGAACATTGAGTGTCAATCTCAGTTAGGGGAGTGGTCTCAATTTACGTTAACTTTCCCACTAACGACATCTGATACCGTTACTGAAATCAAAAACGATCTGACTAAACTCAAAACCATTCTAACGGTGACTAGCCAAGATATCTTGGTGTCTAAAGTAACAGATATTAGCCGTTTTATGGGCTTTGACTCGACAATTTTAGATGTCAACCAAGTACTCAAAAAGAAAGAGTACGAGTTCGAATTCGATCTGATTTTTATCGATCTTGAGAGCTTAGATCCAAGAGCAAACCAATTGGATAGATTAGAATCTCTCTTGTCTTTCACTGAAGCACGCATCGTTTATCTTTTTGAGCATCATCCGACTCAGAGAGCACGTAAGGCTGCATATGAACCTATTTGGATCGAAACGCAAGCCTGGTTATTGAATACTAAACCAACTATTGAGCGTCTCTTATATGATTCAAGCTATGTATCGACACCAACGGCCTCGGTGACGTTAGATAATTCAAATAAGCGCACAATTATGGTCGTTGATGATAATGAATCTTTGCGTAAATTCACGGCAATGTTACTTGAAAAGCAAGGCTTTGAAGTGATTCAGAAAGAAGACGGGCAGCAGGCTCTGGATACACTAGAGCAAGAAGATGTTGATCTCATTCTGATGGATATCGAAATGCCAATTATGGATGGTGTAGAAGCGTCTAGGCGAATTCGAAGCTCGGATAAAAACTATGCGTCGGTACCTATTATTGCACATACAGGGGATAGTTCACCTGTCACGTTGGACAAAATTGGGTCTTCGGGTATGTCTGACTTCATCGTAAAACCGGCGGATAAAAATCGTTTGTTCGATAAAATCGCAAACTGGATCTAATCATTCGCGACTTGTTTTCTTGAGGCGAGTTGCTCACAACGAATAATACGAATAAAGAGCTCAGCAAAACTGTTGAGCTCTTTAGTTTTATCTACACACTAACTTACACAAACTCTAAGTCAGGGTGTGCAAATGCTTGTTGGCAGACAGTGAGTACATGATCAACTTCAGCAGCTGTCATGTCTGCATTGACTGAAAAACGGATGATGTTTTTGTTCCTTCCAGTTGCAGGGCGGCAAAACACTGCGCCGTAAACATTTCGCTCTTCGAGAAAGTCGCGGACTCGCTCAGTGTTTCTCTCGTTACCACATTCTAATGCGATAATTTGTGATTCACTGCGAATAGTAAATCCAATGCGTTTTAAACCAACGGCTAAAGACTTGGCTCTTTCAAACAGAATATCTCGCTTATCATCTGATTTTCTTATGACGTCCAGTGTTTTCTCTAGCCGAATGATCTCTTGCGGTAATACGGTAGAACTAAATATTGCAGGGTACGCCACAAATGGAAGCGTCTTCGCCAGTTTTTCTGGGCCTAAAATCGCGCCAGCACGATAAGCAAATGTCTTGGCAAGACTAACGGTAATAAAATCTACCTTATGAGTTAAGCCAAGACCCTGCAGTATCCCCGCACCTTGTGGACCGTGTGTACCTAAAGAGTGTGATTCATCTACAACCAGGCCGCAGTCAAACTCCTGTGCTATTTCGTAGATATCACGTAGAGGAGCGATGGTCCCGATAGTGCTGTAAACCGAATCCACAACAATGATCCCTGAACCGTGACGTGAAATCTGTTTTCTTAGGTGACTGGTGTTGTTATGCATGAACGGATGAATTTGTGCTCCGGCAATACGTGCGCCTTCCCACAAAGACATATGTGCAAAGAAATCAATGTACACAGGTATGTTCGGTGCACAAATAGTCTGCAATAAACCGACATTCGCAGCCCAACCAGATTGAGAAAGTAGACAACTAGGCATACCAACGAAACTGGCTAGTTGCGTTTCAAATACAGGTTTCGATTCATCGTCTTGTAAGAAAATCGCGGACATCACGACGTTGTCATCGTGCTGGGAAATCGCATCACGATGCGCGTTTTGAATCTCCTTATTATGAGACAGTGCAAGGTAATCATTGCTTTGCAGGACAACGGCATTACACGGTGGGCGTTTACCAAGAACAAGGTGTTTTTTGTTCTCATTCGGTTCGATTAGATCTTGAATATAAAAATCTAGGCGTTCCTCGATAAAGGAGGGAAGTGGTTTGCTTTGTATAGTTTCACTCATAATAAATCTCTTCTTCATATGGAAAAACGCCAGCGCTGACACTTATTCATATTGCGGATTTTGGGGAGAGTGTCACTAACCAGGTTGCATAAGTTTGCAGACCCTTGCAAACTCGACATTTGAGGGTTGGATGGTGGCTGTAACTCTATAGGGGCCCGGTGTCTAAACTAGTTTGTGCTTAAAGTTTATACGGCGATTTTGCGGTGTTTTTTTGTGCTTCATATCTGGATTTTGGATGAGGAATGTAAAGTTTGAAAAGTGAAAAAATGGGCGCATTAGATAACAAAAAAGGCGCGAAAATCGCGCCTTGAAACATGAGTAGATAAGAGACAAGCTTATCGCTTATTACGTAAATAGCGCTTACGACGCTCTTCTTTACGTTTCGCTTTCTCTTCTTCTTTACGGGCGGTTTCAATCTCGACTTCAATCAGCTCTTGAGTGATCATTTCTGGGCGTTCTAATGTAATTTGGCCCAAAGTGCCTTGACGAAGTTCGTGCAATAAGATCTCTGATACTTTGTGCAAGTCAACACGTCCACCTGCACGTAGTGCACCGCGGCGACGACCAATTTCTTCCATGATCTCGATATCTGATTCTGGAAGCTCTTCAATTTGATAACGCTCTTTAAGCTTGTCTGCATAATGAGCTGCTAGGTATTCAATGGTATAGAATGCGACTTCGTCATATTCCATCGCTGTATCTTTTACCGCGCCAGTAGCCGCAAGGCGGAAGCCACTGTGTGGATTTTCCACTTTTGGCCATAAAATTCCTGGAGTATCAGATAATACGATGCCATTTTGCAGGTTGATACGTTGTTGACGACGTGTAACCGCGGGTTGGTTACCTGTTACAGCGATTGTTCGACCTGCGAGGGTGTTAATGATCGTCGACTTTCCAACGTTTGGGATGCCCATGATCATGGTGCGAATGTTTTTACCAATTTCTTCTCGGTGTGGGGCAAGTTTGCGGCAAAGCTCCATGATTCGATGCACTTCTTGTGGTTCAGAAGTCGTGATCGCCATTGCTTTTACATGTTGCTCTTGCTCCAAGTGCTCAATCCACAGTTGAGTTAATTCTGGATCGGCCAAATCACGTTTGTTCAAAACTTTAACGACAGGTTTGTCACCACGGATTTGAGAAATCAAAGGGTTTTCACTACTGAAAGGAATACGAGCATCCAGTACTTCGATGATCACATCCACTTGAGGGATTGCTTCTTCGATCTCTTTACGTGCTTTGTGCATGTGGCCAGGAAACCACTGGATTGAGTTATTAACCATTTGAATTTAATACCTTAATTTTTCTAATGCTCCAGCGGTTGTAAAAGTAGCAATGTGAGTCTTGAGTAATACAATACTAGAACGCATTTTCTAAAACTGTGTTTACTTCAAGCTGCTCGAAACCGCGGAGTTGAGCTTTCTTTCATGTTAATACGCCAGTTTATCATGGAATGATGATGAATCATTCAAGATGAAAGTAAAAAGCTATGGCGTGCAAACCTAAAAGCACACATCCCTTATGTATACCGACTCGCAGTGAATATCCGTCTGGGTGAGAGACCGAACGCAAACACTGTGTAGTCAAAGGTGGATTGTGTTGTCAGATTGTTCTGACGAATTTTGGTTTTTTGGTTTTATATCAAAGCTTTATTTTTATTTCGCTATTGAGCGAAGTTTGACTTTTATCTGACAAAAACTAGTCTGAGCTTCCATTCAGAGGAAGCAGTCATGCTCAGTATTCTTAGAAGTATTACGGTATCGTCCGTCGCCTTAATTTTTTTAGCGAGTTCTTTTTGCTCAACTGCCAAACAGAGTCCTAAACCGAAGGTCATCGTTGGCGTTATTGCGCAAGACGAAGCTAAAGACTCGTTTGACGGTAGAGTTGGTCCTTCGTACGGAATTAGTCTTGAGTATTTGTCTAACATTACTAAAGCTTTGGATTATGAGTTAGAACTTCGGACTTACAAGCATATTCCGTCTTTACTTGCGGATGTCGAAAGCAAGAAGATTGATGGTGCGGTTGGATTTAGTAAAACAGCAGCAAGAGAAAAGCGTTTCTTGTTTTCGATGCCTTTCTTTTCGAGCACTATCGCTGTTTGGTATCGGAATGCCACTTACCGAGATAGTGATGCGCGTGATCTTAAATGGGTGTGTGTTGAGGGCAGTGTGTATTGTGACAACCTCACTGAACGTGGTATCGATAAGATACATTACGTTAAAACACGTTTAGAGGCGTTTAATGAAGTTAAGCGAGGTAAAGCGAACGCGCTGATTTACACTTATGTTGGTATTACCCAATATTTGGATTTGAATGACATTGTAAAAGGGGTTGTCGATATTCCCAGTTGGTTGAAAAACGAAGAGGTGAGTTTTATCGCTTCGTTGGACAAACAGAGTCTGATCGATGACATCAACAAAATCCTTCAGTGGGAGCAAAATGGAAAAAACATTCGCTCCGTCGCCTCGAAAAATCCTTACCATATCAGTGATAAGTTATTGGTAGATTACCGACGTAATCATCAAAACAAACTAGTGATAACTTACAGCAGCAGTGACGAAGCTTATCCGTTTCTCTACCGAGATTCGCAAACGGGCGAGTTAGATGGCTTCTTTCCAGATTTTGTCGACTTATTGCAGTCTCGTACTGGCTTGAGCTTTAAGTATGTGAAGCCGACGTCGAGCCTTTCTAATGGATTAACGGCATTTGATGCCGATATAGTCCCCATCTCTTATGTGGGTGAGCTACCTAAGTCAGATTGGTTGTTCACTAAACCATTCATGCACAGTAATTACGTGGCTATCCAAACGGAGCAGAGCAAGCGCGATAAATCTGCACTGAAAGAAGCGGGTATTCTGCTCACTTTGAAAAAGCAAGGGTTAGTTCATTTGGGCACTTGGCAGCAAGGCCAAGTTGATCATTATGATGATTTGAAAAAGCTGCTTACCGATTTGAAATCGGGCGTTTTGGATGTGGCTTACATTCCTGACGACATCGTTCACAACATGATTGCACAAGATCAAGTCGATGGCTTGGTGATCAATGCGGAGGACGTTTTGACGTTCTCTAATGCATTTGCGGTTGCAAACCACAATACACAACTTCAACACATGTTGAACAGCATCATCGAAACCATTGATTCTAACGAGATCGAAAAACTGCTGCGTTCTCACCGAAGCTTCAAACTGACTTATGGCTATGACGCGGAGCAGATCGCTACATTTGTTGTTGCTGGTTCATTCATATTCTGTCTCATGTTAATTGCGGCGTATTTCATCTTATCTCACATGCGACTTAAAGTGAGGTTAGCCGAATTTAATGCTGACAATGAGGAAGCGGAAAAGCAATGGCTGATGGACATCATCAAAGAGATCAATAGCTTGGTTTTTATCCATAGTGAAAATAACCATATGGAGATGAGCAATTGTGCCAACTACAACAGTAAACAGTGCCAACAATGTAAGTTGAAAAGTGATTCTGCGCACGCTCCTCTGGTGAATAATTTTGATGAACTGACCACTGTTATCGCTGGAAAGCGTATTTCAGAAGAGGTTGCCTCGTCGGGCTGTGAACTTGATATTAAACATGTATATCGAGAACGCAAAGTCATCGCTTCTCCTAGCGGTAAGAACAAGTTTGTACTGACTGTTATTCAAGATATTACCCAGCAAAAAGAACGTGAGCAGGCGTTAATCGATGCGCAAAAAGAAGCGCAAACCGCGGTACGTGCGCGCGAAAACTTTTTGGCAACCATGAGTCACGAATTAAGAACGCCATTGTCGGCAGCACACGGCATCCTCGATTTGCTAAATCGCCAAGTGACGGCAGATTCAAATCGCGAGTTAATTGCCCAAGCCATACGCTCGCTCAATCATTTGAATACGCTAGTAGACGAAGTACTGGATTATTCAAAGTTAGAGGCAGGGCACTTAACCGTCGCCCCAGTTAAGACCGACTTGCTTAAAACCTTGTGCGATGTGTTTCGAAGCTTTGAACCACGAGCGCTTGCGAAAGGTTTGGATTACAAAGTGACAATCAAACCATTTTCGAATGCTTTCATTGAAATCGACGCGCTGCGATTGGTGCAAATTACCACCAATCTACTCTCCAATGCGATGAAATTCACTGCCGAAGGAGAAGTTGGAATCAGTGTCATTCTTCATGAAAAGCAGCTTATTTTGAAAGTGGCGGATTCAGGTATCGGCATGACGGATGACCAACTCGAAGGCATTCTCAATCCTTTTGTTCAAGCGGATGACACTATTACGCGTAAATATGGCGGTACTGGATTGGGGCTAAGCATTGTTGACCGATTGATCGACTGCATGGGCGGCGTGCTCTGCATCGATTCACAATTTGGCTTGGGCACGACGATTACTGTCAGACTGCCAATTGAGCATTGCGACTCTGAGCCAGACGTTTGTTTGAACTGGACGTATAGCGAGAGCTTACCACTTAATATTCGCCAGTGGTGTGACGCGTGGAAAATGCGTCCAGCGACGTTAAAAACAATGGTGGCGAACCTTCACCCTATACACGACAGCGATGCCAGTTTTAATGGCCTAATGCTGCGTGACGAACAAAGGGTACTTGGCAGTCTTACGCTAAGAGAGATTCAATATCCAGATACATTGTTCAATTTGCTCAGCCAAACGCAGCAAGAAACCAAGCTTAGTGACGTAAATCAAGAAGTGGTTTCTTGGGTTCTCGGCACGGTACTGGTCGCAGAAGATAATCCCATTAACCAAAGTGTGATAGCAATGCAGCTTCATGAACTTGGAATCGAACCTGTCATTGTGAATAACGGCCGCGAAGCATGGGAATACATCAACCAAGATGAAAACGTTGTGTTGCTGCTGACCGATTTTCATATGCCAGAAATGGATGGCTATGAGCTTGTTAGGCACGTGAAAAACTCCGAATTTAAAGCAATTCCAATCATCGGTGTGACAGCAGAAGATGCTCGTCTTGCCATTGAGCGCACACAGGATATCGGCATTGATGATGTGCTCTACAAGCCCTATGACCTTAATCAATTAAAAACCGTTTTGATTCCATTTATTGGCGAAAAAGAGAGGGGTAGGCTGCCCGGCTGGATTAAACGGTTCAAAGCACAGGACGCAAAAGAGATTGCGCGCGTGTTTAGTCAATCAATGTCTACAGATATAAAAAACTTAAACGCCGCATCGACTGAGCGAGACAAAAAACGGGTCATTCATGGCATCAAAGGAGCGGTTGGGGCGATAGGGGTAAGCATGCTGACTGAGCTTTGCATTGAGGCAGAACGAGTTACTGCTGCGGAGTTTGACAGGCGAACAGCGGAGCTAATTTTACGAATCGAGCAGGAGATCGAAAACATAAACTATTGGGTAGAGACAAATGAATACACAATTTAATGTGATGGTGATTGATGACCATCCGCTACAAACCACAATACTTACGCAAATATTGGATCGCTATTGCGCGCAAGTCATCCCTTTTAACTGTGTGGATGCCGCTATTCAGAGTGTGCAGGAACAACATTTTGACGTAATTTTTTGTGATATCCAAATGCCCGGAAAAGACGGCATCGATATGATGGAAATGCTCGATAAAGTCCAGTACCAGGGGCAAGTTGTACTGGTCAGTGCAATGGAATTGACCATTATTTCTGCGGTAAGAGCCATGTGCGAGGGATTTAGCTTTGAAGTATTAGGGAAGCTGCCTAAGCCATACGATGAAAATGAAGTCGTTGATTTGTTGGGTAAAATAAAAGATGAAAAAGCGAAACAAGTCAGCTTTGCTCAACCTATTGAAGTGGAAGATCAAGAATTCCTGTTTGCTCTGGCTGAAGGGCGAGTGAAAAATTATTACCAGCCTTTAGTCGATGTGCAAAGTGGGGAAGTGCTTGGGTATGAAGCGCTCGCGCGTTGGAATCATCCTATTTATGGTGTGTTACCCCCTCATTATTTTTTGCCAATTGTAGAGCGTTGCCGCCTTTCTGGAGAGTTGTTTCAAGCTGTATTGAGTAATGTTATCTATGACATGAAACACCGCGGATTGACGCAAAACGTATCCATCAATGTAGACCATGAAAACTTAGAAGATACGGCGTTCTCTCATTACTTTTTACAGCAATGTTTAGAGAGCGAGATTGACCCATCACAAATCACCATTGAAATTACAGAGCGAGATACATTTCAGACTAGCGCGTCCCTGTACAAGAATTTACTCAAGTTGAGGATGAACGGTGTCACTGTCTCAATAGATGATTTTGGCACGGGGTCATCGACGTTTGAAAAACTGGCTCAACTGCCATTCAACGAGTTAAAAATCGATCGTTCGTTTGTACAAGGTGTCGAATGCGACATCAAAAAACGCAACATCGTTGTTGCTATTTGCGCGTTAGCGAAAAGTTTGAATATACGACTGGTCGCGGAAGGTATTGAAGACGAAGTCACATTGCAAGCGATACGTGAGTATGGGATTGATCTTTGCCAAGGCTTCTACATTGATAAACCCATGCCACTAGAAGCCATAACCATACTAAATGAAAGATATGAATAAATTGAATTACTTGATCTTTGACGATCATCCTCTCGTTTGTGTTGCAATCAAGTCGTTGTTGGAAGAGTTAGGCAAAACAAATGGGGTATTTACTGCAACATCAGCGAAGATGGCATTACAAATATTGAAAAAGGAAGAAATTCAACTGTTGATCTTAGATGTGAACTTGGCAGATTGCGATGGGTTTGATTTCTACAAACGTATCAAATCCCATGGTTATGAAGGCAAAGTCATTTTCTTCTCCGCTGAAACTAGCCAAATGTACAGCCAAATGGCTTTTCGTTCTGGCGCTGATGGCTATGTGTGTAAATCGGAAAATCACGACATTCTTAAAGACGCGATAGAAGCGGTAGAGAAGGGGTATACCTTCTTCAAATTTAAGCAAGTTGTTAATAGCGTTCGAGAAATGCCACAACTTTCAAGCAGAGAAAGCGCAGTAATGAAGTATTTATTACAAGGAAAGTCCAATCGAGAAATCGCTTCAGTGCTATCAATAAGTGACAAAACAGTCAGCACATACAAACGTCGTCTATTGGATAAATTTAACGTAAAGAACATTGTTGAGCTAACAAGAGTGGCGGGGGCGTAAGACCGCATCATGACACTTAAAAGTATCGCGTTGTCTCTTTTCATCGCAACATTACTATTCGTCACTTCTGTCACAATGATTGGTGCGGTGTTAATTTCTTATGAAGTAAAGCAGTTCAACACTTACGCGAATAATTTAGCCAAAATAAAACAAAAAGTGATTCTCATGGGGCTAATGACGGAAGCGCAGCTCGAGCAATACAAAGGCATGAGCGTGAGTGAAGTAGAAGCGCAAACAGAGCTGAGCTTTCAAGATGCGATTTACTCCCTGTCACCTTATGAAAAACTCAATTACGTTGAATCTGTTGCACGGAAATCGCTTCATCAGGCTGAAGCGTATTTATCAAATGCGTTCAATCGACAAAATGCCGTTATGTATTTTCGTTCTTATACTGGAAACAAACTCATCTTAGAGAGACCGATTGAAGCGTTAGAGGGAGTGAAAGCCACATTTGATGTTGATTGGTGTAAAAGTAATTATTCTTGTGTGTTAGCTGCGTGGAAAGAGCAACTGACGGACCGGGTATTGTTTTCCCTACCATTTAAAACGACATACTCCGATGACATGGCGATAAGCATCATGAGTCCGGTTTACTTTCAAGGTGAGTTAGTGGGGGAGTTCTCGGAACAATTGTACCTCTCGCCGCTTTACAATGATGGGAAAGCGGTAGATGTTCAAATAGCGAATGGGAACAAGCAAATGGTGATTTATTTCGCTGGCTACCCCTTTCCATCATTCGCGTACACCCAATCATATGTTGCAGACAACAACAATCTTATCGTTTACATGTACCCATTCAGTAAAATTGTATTGGATTACGTGTTCTTGTTTATCATCTTCTTTTTCGTAACCTTAGCGTATTACAACAAAGCTTATGAATCTAAAGAGAGCAAACTTCGCCTCGCGAAAGCACTGACGAACGTGACGAAAGATGATTTAACGGGATTGTTTAACCGCAGAGTCTTTCAAGATAGCGAATTCAAACGTCGTTTGGAAACCGCGCCATATTCTGTCATTGCAATAGATGGCGATAGGATCAAGCGAATCAATGACCATTACGGTCACCATGTAGGGGACGAAGTTATTGGGATTATTGCTGATGCTATGTCTAAAGTGTTTCGAAATAGTGATTATCTAGTTCGAACTGGTGGTGATGAGTTTGTTGCGATTCTGCCGGGTTGCAGTATCAGTCAATCTTCAATATTGGCGAAGAAGCTTCGTAGTGTCGTTAAAGATAACCGACTAAAGACCTTGGATATCGAAGTTAGTGTGAGTACTGGTATCGCGACGAATGAATTACACGAAACGCTTCAGGACGTTATTGTACGTGCAGATGAAGATCTCTATGAGATGAAAAAACACAGACAAAAGTCCCATTAAGCAGCGCTAGTATTGACTCAATGTTAAGTTACGGAACATAACCATGACATAACTGTTTGATTAATTTGACCAAACAGAATGAGTGGTCTTTTATATTAGAGCAGTCAACAAATAGTGATTGCTCTATTTATTCTCGACCTTACATTTGGTGTCGCACGTGAACAAAGATCTCGACTTAAACTTACTTAAAATACTTGTCTTACTGGATAAGCACCGTCAGCTCAAGCCCGTTGCGAAAGCGATGGGGAAGAGCGAAGCGTCAATTAGCAAATACCTTGCCCGATTGCGACTCCAGCTAAACGATGAATTGTTTATTCGGCATCCTCACCACATGGAACCGACGGACTATTTAAAACGTCAATTACCTAAAATTTCCGATGCACTCGAGAAGCTTGAAACTTGTCTAATTAGAGATGAGTTTGAACCGGAAAATTACGAAAAAGACATCACCATTTGTTTACCGCAAACCGCTCAATACTCATTTGGGCATTTACTTGCAATGGATTTAATGGCGCTGTTTCCCAAGGCGCACATTTCGATAGCAACGATTACAGAGTATACGATAGAAGAGATAATCCTAGGCAAAGTGGATGCGCAGTTACATTACTTCAACGAGGATGTTCCGAAATCTGTTTATCAGAAGTTCATCGGCTATGCGCCTGCTGTAGTAGTTGTCCCTGAAGAGCTGGGAATTACCACCCTGGAAGAAGCGGCCAAACTTCCCTTTATCATGTTAGAGATTATCGGTTGGAAAGAGAAAGAGCAGCTCGTTAAGCGTGCAATGGAAAGCCACGGTATGGTCATCAACCGTATTGCGGCTCTAGACAACGTAAGCAGCGTATTGAAGCTAATTAAGCAAAAAAGCGCCGCAACCGTGTTACTTGAATATCAGGCGCCAATTGATGGATATAAATTTATAAGAGTGCCAGAGCATTTTTACCCAGATGGCTGGCCAAAAGTGGTTGTACAGGTGAAGCAAAGCTTAAGACATGATGCAATGCACCAGTTGTTAATCGGTGCTATTGCAAAATACATGAGCGCTTAGCGGCAAAACTCAATGTTTTCTGACTGAGGAATAGTATGCAGAAGTTCAATCAACGTGTCCGCATGGTACTTTTTCAGAATACGCGTTTTGTAGGTGCTGATTGTTTTAGCGCTGAGTGAAAGTTGTTCAGAAATCTTCTTATTTGAGTAGCCTTGTACAAGATAATGGAACACCATGGCTTCGCGATTTGAAAGTGTTACGTTACCTGACGATGGTGTGTGAGTCGACTTAAACATTGAGTAACCGCGTGAAACACTCACAATTGCGTCAATAATGGTCTCTCTTGTTTCATGTTTGCTTAAGAAGCCATTTGCGCCCATTTCGTACGCTGCTTTAGAAAGACTCGAGTAGTCGCGTGAAGAAACAAATAACAGTCGGCCACGATATCCTGTCGCTAAAATGTTTTTGGCTAAACGCATACCATCGCGGTCGCCAAGCACTACGTCTAAAATAATCAAATCAATCTTTTGGCCTCGGACAAGATCCATCACTTCCGCACTGCCAGTGGTTTGAATCACTTCAGCTGCGTTGATTACAGATTCAACTAGAGAAGCAAGTGCTTCGCTATACAATGGTTGAGCGTCGATAATAAGAACATTATTCAAAGTTAACCTCACCTAATACATCAACTAGTGTGCTGTCAGGCGACAGCGCAATTGGATGAATAGGATTGTAGGAAAAACCTTGCTAAGAGGAAGGAAAATGACTCTTTCCAAAAGTGAAAATCAGTGTCTTGATTATGGGAATAGCGATGTCAGGTATTGAAATACCTAGTGATAGGATGATTGCTTAAAACTTACGCTGACAGAAAACTAACAAACTGAAAGTGTTCTTTCAGTGTTCTATGCCTTCAGATTTTCTTGCGATGCCTCTAGCGCTTCGATTTAAACCCGTGTGTTCACAAGCGCAGTTTTATACCATGCCACTTGAAGAGAGCTTGTTCTACACCAGGCATGAGCACGCTAGCCAACTTTGCACTGATATCTGTTGGATAGGTTTGGCTATTGACGCTGAACATCACTTCAAATTATTTCTAAACTTTTCATTGACTCGGCCGCTAAAAGTGGAGGTGTTAATTCGCACTTTGGCCACTCATAATTTCGTGTTCAAAAATGAGACAATTTTACATGGTTTGGTATGGAAATGTGCGTTAGCCGTCCTTTTGATGGTTTACAAATTTTGTTGTAACGACTAAAAAGGACTTTTGGATTTTTAGCCAGAGAATGGCTTCTCATGGCGTTTGCATCAAACTTTTTCTGATGCGTATTTTTGGTTGGATAATTGGCTTTATGAGTAACGTAACCAGCACCATTTTGACAGAAAGTGGTACCAATGAGCTTGAAATCATCGAGTTTCATTTAGAAAAAACATTGCCAGATGGCAGCACAAAAACTTGTTATTACGGCATTAACGTTGCGAAAGTACGAGAAGTGATTCGCGTGCCAGAAACAACCGATTATCCAAACGCACAACCTCATATGATTGGTGTGTTCTCATCCAGAGATGTACTGACGCCTTTAGTGGATTTAGCTGGTTGGTTAGGTGTACCAACACGACAAGATCTGGAGCGCAAGTTTGTAATCGTTACGGATTTCAACAAAATGACCAACGGCTTCTTAATTGACAGCATTTCGCGTATTCATCGCATCTCTTGGAATGATGTGGAATCACCAAGTCAGTTTTTGGAAGCGGGCGAACAAGATTGTGTAGTAGCCGTTGTCCGTAAAGAAGGCAACCTGATCATGATTCTCGACTTTGAAAAAATCATCGCAGACATCAACCCAGAATTGAGTATGGAAAAATACGATGTGAAAGGGGACAAGTCGGTGGATCTCAACCAGAGAATGGTCGGTAAGCGTAATGCTAAAACGATCATGGTGGTGGATGACTCAGCATTTATTCGCTCTTTGATCCAAGATACATTAGCTTCTTCAGGCTACAATGTGATCACATGTAAAGACGGTGGTGAGGCGCATGAGAAGTTGATGAGCTTGATCGAGGTTGCGAAAGAAGAAAACTTGCCAGTTAAAGAGCTATTAGATGCGGTGGTTACGGACGTAGAAATGCCTCGAATGGATGGTATGCACTTAGTGAAGAGACTACGAGATACCGAAGCGTTTCATGAAATGCCGATCATTATGTTCTCGTCATTGATGAGTGAGGATAACCGAGCGAAAGCACTATCTCTTGGCGCAAATGATACGATTACCAAGCCAGAGATTGGCCGCATGGTGAATATGATGGATAAATACGTGTTTAACTTTGCGTAAAAAACCGATCAGATGAAACAAATAAGGCTGCCGATTGGCAGCCTTATTTTTATTGAGGGCAGGGAAGAATATCTAAGGTGTAACTCTCGTTTGGAGTCTGCGGTGGCCCATATAAAATTCCGCATTGAGTTAGGCTACTATTTTTATCATCTCTTGCTGAAATGACGACTTTAATGTTGTTAGTCTGAACAATTTTCCAGTCACTATCACCATGCTGATTCTCAAGTTCCGAGACTAATAGAGCTAAGCTTGTTTCATCTGCATCTGGGTAACCGTACCTAAATGTACAGTTAAGAGAGCCATTTAACTCACAGCTTGAGAAAGGCAGACTTTCTGGGCCCTTACCTGAACCTGCGTCGGTGTGTTTATTTGATATATATGGATAATGTTCCAACCCTGCAATCGCCATTTTCCCATAACCCACGCCTAATGCTGACGCAATAGCGCCTTTCATTCCTTCCAAACGTGCTTCACGTGCATCACTTTGAAGGTTTAAAAAGCGTGGCGCGGCAGTGACAGCAAGAATACCGAGCACGACAATAACTACGACTAACTCTATTAGAGTAAATCCCGTTTGTTTTTTCATATTATTTTCACAGCAAGTTAAAGGTAGAAAAACACTGACCGTACACTTGTCTATTGTGTAAATAAGTACGGTAATGATAAATCGATCAATAGTATAAAGAGGTGAGTTGTAAAGTGCTATACCGACGCCGCACTAATTGACTGAATCCATTAAATGCTACGGAGAATTCACGGGTCTAATTCGGCTAGATTTTAAGAGGTCATTAATTCCGCTGAAGAAATGCTGCGTGAACAGGCGAGCATGAATCCTCTTCGATGTAAGCAAACATGTACATCAGCGGAATGAAATACAAAATGCAAATGAGGGCGAACCGCACAAATGGATTGTCTTTTTATTCACTTTGATGAATGCTACGCGGAATTCATATCGCAGTATGCCTGAGGTATTCATCATGCGAATGTGCTTTGGTTTTGTGTTTATTTTTCAAATATAAGAATAATCTAAATGGAATTCGATTCGATAAACTTCCTTGCAATAGGTTTGATATTTCTTGGCTCTTATGTCCAGACCGCAATCGGTTTTGGCTTGGCTATTGTTGCCGCACCTTTACTGATTCTTTGGGCACCAGAATATGTTCCTGCGCCAATCTGTTTAGTCGCGTTGTTTATTTCGTTGATGAATGCGATGAAGCACCGCAGTAGTGTTGAAATCGGCGGTTTAAAGATGGCGTTGATTGGGCGAGTGCCGGGATCAATTGCTGGTGGCTTGCTACTCTTTTTTGTATCTACACAAACTCTCACGCTTTGGATTGGTTTGTTGGTGCTGTTTGCAGTCGTGGTGAGTGTTTTACCGTTTCGGGTTGAGCCTACGCCTTCGCGTATGACATGTGCTGGTTTCTTTTCTGGGTTGTTTGGTACCAGTTCTGCGATTGGAGGCCCTCCGATGGCGTTATTGTTGCAGCATCAAGAAGCGAATCAGTTACGCGGTAATTTATCGGCTTTTTTTGTTTTCAGTTCGATTATTTCACTAATAGTACAAATCCCAGTGGGCTTCTTCACATTGCATCATTTGGTCATTACTATTCCTCTATTACCTGCTGCGGCGCTTGGTTACTGGCTAGCAATGAAAACTACCCAGTCGTTACCAAAAGAAAAGATTCGGTTTGGGGCACTTATGTTGTGTTTTGTGAGTGGCTTTACCGCCGTCGTACAAGCGTTGAGCCAATAATGCCATCTGCATCATAAAGTCACTGCGGGATTGCATTCCTTTTTATGTAAGGCGGACTTGTTTACTTACGCCAAATTGGTCGTTTAGATGGGCGATAGTTTTATGAATAACACTCGTTATGGCACTTTTATGGCAGCATTCTCCTTTGTGATCTGGGGATTGCTACCAATTTATTATCGTTATTTACCGAATGCTTCTATGGATGAGTTGCTAGCATGGCGAATCATTGGGTCTGTACCTGTCGGGTTTCTAATTGTACTTGGGATAACCCGTCGAGGGCTGAATTGGAAAGAAATCTGGCTTGATAAAAAATCCTTGTGGTACACGTTTGTGGCGAGCAGTTTGATGTGTATTTCTTGGAGTGCGTTCACTTGGGCTTTGACCCATCATCGGGTCATCGATGCCAGCTTAGGCTTCTTTATTGGACCATTAGTATCTGTTGCGCTGGGCGTATTTATTCTTGGGGATAGGCTCTCAAAAGGCAAACTTATTGCAATAGTGTTGGCAACAATTGGTGTTATGTATCAAGTGATTCACTATGGTCAGCTACCCGTTATCGCACTAACGATGGGGTTGTTCTTTGCTTTGTATGGGCTGTACAAGAAGAAGATAAATTATGACTGGAGTACAACCTTGTTTGTTGAGGCGTTGTTACTGACTCCAGTTGCACTCGCATATTTGCTCTATAAACAATGGGCAACTGGTGAACTGGCTTCGGGCACAGATACCACAACATTGCTTTTGTATTTTGGCAGTGCACCTATCACACTTTTACCACTCGTATTTTATTCTATCGCAATACGTATAACTAATTTATCAACCGTCGGTCTAATGCAATACATCGAACCAAGCTTGCAGTTTGTGTTGGCAGTTATGTTTTTTGGCGAGTTGTTTGACGAAGTGAAAGCGGTGACCTTTGCATTTATTTGGGCAGGGCTGTTGTTCACAATTTTTGAAAGTATTATCAAAGGGCATCGGCGCAAAAAGCTGGTCAAACACCCCTTATAGTGGTTTCAATATTCTCACATATTAGCTTCTTTATTCTTATGCCCTCCATTCGAGGGCATTTTTAATGTCATGAAGCATTGGCTTTCGTTTTTTGCCCGAATAGAAATCATAACTTGAGATTATTTGACGCATTATCATAATGATACCGCTATAGTTATAGCCAAGTGACACGCTTATATAAGTGAAAACCAGATCAAGAAGGACGACATATGATCACAGCTCTGTATGCCAACATTCTCGCAATACTCATTATTTGGTTGGCTGTTCAAGTAATTAAGCAACGTCGCTTAAATCAAATTGCTTATGCCGATGGTGGGGTAGAGGCTCTACAAATTGCTCGTAGTGCCCAGAGCAATGCGACAGAATATATCCCCATCACCCTGATTTTAATGGCACTTTTAGAATTCAATGGTGCTTACCCAACATGGATACATCTCACCGGTATTATTTTTGTAATTGGTCGAGTTATTCATGCTAAAGGCATATTGAAAAAAGACTTGAAAAAGCGCATTAGAGGGATGCAGGTGACATTTCTGGTGATACTTTCATTGGTTGTGTTAAATATGATTTACCTGCCATACGATAAGTTATGGTAAGTCTGCGACGTTACATTCCACCACCTTGGGTACTCGTTCTGATTGGATTAGTACTGAATATTGGCGCGATCATCGTTACTAGCTTAGTCCTTGATAAGTTGGGTAAACAGCACTCGCAGCTCGCAGAGCAAACAGCAGAAAACTTGTATTCCATCCAACTCGCATGGAATAGTGTGGAAACCCTAGAAAGGAAAAGAGAAGCTTTACTGCTGCATGTGCACATAAGTCAGAGCGTAGCGATACCTTTAGAGCTAGAAGAGGTATTAGCAGGGCATTTATCTTCTTGGGTTCTCAACGAGTCGGATGAAATAAAAATTGATCAACTTCCTCAACTAATGTCAAAGATAAATCAGGCACAAGCTTCGTATAGAGACCGCATCGATAATTACTACATTGAGAATGTAGAGCTCAATGAGGTAATGGCAAAGCAGGATGAAAAGATCGCTTGGTACAAGAATATCGGACTCTTCTTGCAAGTATTCGGACTTGCGTTAATCCTTGCACGCGACTTAGCTAGGAAGCAATAAAAGCAAGAGCTAAAGATCAGGTTTATTGCGAAATGCCAATGGTAGTTTGCAAATTGCAATTTATTCTGTGAGCAAACAGTAGCTATTGGTTAAGTTTTAATGAAAGTGATTAAATAACAACCTGTTTTTGTGCGCTGAAAAGTTGGCACGCCTCATGCTTTAGTATGAGTGACCCTTTCTAAGCCGAGGGTCACCTAGCCAACTGACGTTGTTAGTGAACCATCTTGTTCACAAATATATACAGCCAATCACGACTCCTTGTGGTTGGCTTTTTTTTATGCGGTCTAGAACTGTGCTTTAATCCAGATCATGCGATGGTCGGAAGATACATCCTTACCATCACCATACTTACCGATACGTGCATCGTTAAATAGTTTACGGCCTTCTTCATAAGACGCTGACCAGTACACACCAGAGTCTATTACATTCAAATTTGCTGAAGGCAAGGCATAGTCTACCCCTAAGCCAAACGTTGAAGTGATGCGATTCGGATATGGGTGAGTTGAACTGCGGTCAACAGCGTGTTCAGCTGCACCAAAGCTTGTTGGGTAAAGCTCACCATTCATCACGGTTTGATTAACCAATGGATCGTTGTGCAGCTCTTGCATTACAGAGCTAATACCGTCACCAGCCACTGGATCAAGGTTTTGATCACCCATCATTACGAATTTAGTGCCGTTCGTTAAGCCACCTGTTTTACCCGCATCGTCGTAAAAATAGTCTTTGCCTTGAATGTAATGATGCCAAAACTCCACTTCTGCTGCGTTTTGCGCTTTGTTTTTACCGGTGTCGAATACTGGTGGAGTAGGATGAGACATCAACAAGTGTACAACTTCTTCGCCATTGCGAGTTGGAATGATGATTGGCGCGTCGACGTGATTTTTCGAAGATAGACGCACTTGATCCCATTCTTCCGCTGAGTACCATTCATCACCACACTTCATGCCGTCTGGAATCTTTTGCGAACCGTCACAGATAGTAATGGTTGGAATTTTCGCACCTTCCATATCTTTCCATTTAAATGCTTGGAATGTACGTGTGTTTGCCGTGTCAATTTTATACTTAGACATAAGGGCAAATGCATATTGACCATGGTACATGCCAAAGCCCCATGCATCACCTGGCATTTGACCAGCGGTTCCGTTGTTGTCGAGATCAAACTCACTCAACAACCCTGTATTGGTTGAATAAGATTCAGCATAAGGGTATTCAATAGGCTCAAGGTTTGCTTCACCGCCCGCGCCATCGATACTTTGCGCGACAGACAAGTAGTTCTTCTGGAATCCTTCAATGGCTGCTTCGTTTTCGCCTGTTCCGTCGTTGTTGTATTCCGCCATCATAAGAACATCAGGACGATTCTTTTGAATGATTGCTGCAACGTTACGAATTTGAATGACTTTTTCCGCAGTGGTTTTGTCTTCGGCTGCGATTGAACCGTCTAAATAAGAGGTGACCAACGCAGTTTGCTGCGTTGGTTCAATTTGCATTTCATCTACCAAAGTTTCGAAGGTAGCGCGGTCAAAAGAGAGGTTGTAAGTCGCTATTTTTACTTCTTTAGGCTGAACATTGACGTATTCAGTATCGTCATTACATCCAGATAGTAGAGCGGCGCCAACAAGGACAGCGATAGAGGTTTTGATTGCTTTCATGGGTACGTCATACCTTATAATTAATTCGGCTGAATATTAAAGTCATCAGTCATTGTTTTAAGCGATATTAGTCACACAAACGTTTTCATATTTACATGTTCAATTAGTTTTTGTGTGATTTGTGCAATAAATGCAACACTTTCAACACCAGAAGGTTATATGTAAATTGTTAAAAAACGGTGTCGTTATTGATGCGAAATAGAGAGTCCGCCACCGTTAAAAAGAAAAGCGTAGAATTTAAGCGTACATGAGATGTTTGAGTTGTATGCTTATCGCCGTGTTTTATTTTTTATGTTTAAATTTCTGTATATAATAAGCAGTCAATCAGAAGTGAGGACGACCTCACCGCTCTATCTTTTCTCGGGGACGACCCCATCTCGTTGGGAAATGTGACATGGCTTGGGGAATTCTCTTCATTGCGGGCTTGTGTGAAATCGCATGGGCTGTCGGTCTTAAATATTCACAAGGGTTTACCAAATTCGGTGCTTCGGCATTCACTATTGTCTTTATGTTATTGAGCTTTTGGTTGCTTGGCATTGCGTTAAGAACCTTGCCTTTAGGCATTGCTTATGGCGTATGGGTAGGGATTGGCGCAATAGGCACGGCAGTCGTGAGTATTTATCTGTTCAATGAGCCAGCAACACTTATCAAAGCCTTAAGCTTGCTAATGATTGTCGCTGGTATCGCAGGGTTAAAAATATCAGCTTAACGTTAGGCTAAACACAAAACAGCCAGAGTCACTCTGGCTGTTTTTCTAAATGTCGTGTTTACGGTTCTGGGTAGGTATATCAAGCGTTGCGCTTAATAAGAGGTAACCGTAAGTGATGACCAAACGCATTAATTAATGCGCCTGTAACAATCAGACCGCCACCGACGTACGTCCAAATGATCGGAACCTCGCCAAAGAAAATGATGCCTAACAACACAGAAAATACGATCTGGATATACGAATAAGCGGAGGCTTTACCCGCTTGTTGAGTTTGCATCGCTTTGGTTAACCCCAATTGCCCAATTTGGGTAAAGACACCAACTAGAACCAACATGAAAGTCAGATATAGATCGGGCATTACAAAATCGTCGCCAATCAGTAAGAGTGAAGCGGGGAGAGCAACCAACGGGAAATAGAAAATGATCACTGAGCTGTCTTCTGTCTGACTCAGTTTTCTGACAATGACGTAGGCAATTGAGCTACCAAATGCGCCTAAGATCGCAATCATGACGCTAAACATTGGTAAAGCGCTATCTGAGCCTTGCCCCGTTTCTGGGCTTACCATGATATAGATGCCGAGTAAGCACAACGCAATACAAAGGAAAGTTGACGGCTGGATGCGCTCTTTCAAGAAAAATACGGCGAGTAGTGCAGTAAACACCGGATGAATATATTGGAATATCGTCGCTTCTGCCAAAGGTAAGGTGGTCACTGAATAATATACACACATCAGAGCCATCGTGCCCACAGCACCGCGTGCAAATAGTAATGGCTTATTATTGCCCCATACAGAAATTCGTTTTCGCTTTACATCGAAATAACTAATGATAAGTGAAACGAGCGCTCTTGCTGCAACGATTTCAAAAACGGGGATACCGTAGTTGCCGACGTGCTTTACTGTAGCCGACATCAGAGCAAAGCCGAACGCGGAAAGCACCATAAAGCGCACACCGATGGGAATCATAGTGTTGAATGAATTGGACATTTTACTGCTCATTTGTTGCGACAGATCTCACTTTAGCATACTTAGTTAGCGATTAAATCCTCTCAACTCAAACACTTCTGTCGACAAGATGAATAAACAGTAGAATACGTAGCAATTAATCTGCCTCTCTCAGCGTAACAATAAAAACTCGATATTTAAGGAGCTTACATGATCCCGATAAAAGCAACGCATGTTTCAGGCGTTGTCATTTCAAAAATTGATGGCATAGAAAAAATGCTGTTACTCAAACGCGTAAAAGGTGGCTATTGGTGCCATGTTGCAGGTGGTATCGAAGCGGGTGAAGCCGGGTGGCAAACCATTTTAAGAGAGTTAAAAGAAGAGACACTAATTGGCCAAGTTGAGTTACATACAGCAGACTTCCTAGAGCAGTTCTACGAAGCAAAAAATAACCGTATCATGGTTATCCCATGTTTTGTGCTATTTTGTCCGCCTAACCAATCAGTTGTTCTTAACGAAGAGCATACAGAGTATCGCTGGTGTACGCTTGAAGAAGCTAAGCAGCTGGCTCCGTTTGCCAATCAGCATCACCTATATGAACATGTATGGAAACATTATGTAGATGTGGCATCACTAACGCCATTTACGCTGATCGATCAAAAGGGCTAAATGAACGGCAACGGCTTTGATTAGTTTTTATAGAGAGGTTTGTTCTCATAAAATGAAGCGTTAGGATTTGCGCTGAGCGTTCACAATAAAAAGGAATAACATCTATGGATGAAGTCACATGCCAAGAGACGTATCAAGGAAATCACTTACAGAAGCGTTTTTCCGTCTCGCAAAGGGTCTCAATTGAGCCCCTCAACACGAAACACGCGTCCGCTTTACTAGAGGTTGTGAACACTCACCGAGAGAGCCTTGAGGGCTATCTACCTTGGACGGATTCTGTCACGAATCATAGAGAGGCCGTGAACTACATTTCCCAGCGAGTGAACAGTAACGCGCTGGATTCCCACTGGTGTGCAATTTATTTTGATGAGCAGCTTACGGGTGTTATTGGCATTAAAGGTGTGGATTCACATACGCGTGTTACTGAAATTGGCTACTGGCTTGCCAACAATGGGCGAGGCCATCGTGTGATTGATCAAGTGCTCGCAGTATTGATCCCTTTTTTGAAGCAGAAAGGGCACGCACAATTCATTCAGTTCCATTGTATGGAAGATAACATCGCTAGCATCAATATTGCTGAGCGTGCAGGCGCCACATTAAAAGAATACGTTGATCATGAGTTCGATATGCTTGACCGCTCTCAACGACTAGGCATTTATGAACTACGTTTGATGTAGTATCCACCCCAGAAATATTTTAATCAGAGTTCGAACTCTAACTTCACGAGCGCTACAATAGTAACATTGTTGCGCTCGTGTTAACTTGGGGCGTCATTGGCAGAAACTAGGCTAGGAGAAGCATCATGAACGCAATCACAGAGGTTGAAGTAGATAACTTGTTACAGCAAAGCCTCGAACGCTTAAAAGCGGCATATGCAGCCGAGCCTTATCCTAGTTTGGATGAACGTAAACAGCGCCTCGTTTTGTTAAAAAAATCGCTGCTTGAGAACAAACAAGCTTTGGTTGAAGCGTTAAGTGACGATTTTGGCTATCGCTCAGAATTTGATACCGCCATGACCGACGTTTTGCCAACGGTCTCGCATATTAATTATACCCTCAAACGACTAAAAAAATGGTGCAAACCCAGCAAGCGCGAATCCGGCTTATTGCTCGCACCTTCTAAAGTCACCGTTCAGTATCAACCGTTAGGTGTCGTCGGGATCATTTCACCGTGGAACTTTCCTGTGATTTTGAGCCTTGCGCCTTTAGTGACAGCATTGGCTGCTGGCAACCGCGTGATGATGAAGCTCAGCGAATTTACGCCAAAAACCAATAAAGTCATCGTCGATATTTGCCGTGGGTTGTCTGAGTATGTCGAAGTTTTTGAGGGTGAAGCAGACGTCGCACAAGCATTCTGCCAACTGCCATTCGATCACCTTTTGTTCACGGGTTCTACGAGTGTTGGTCGCGCAGTGGCAAAAGCGGCAGCGGAAAACCTTACCCCGGTGACGTTAGAGTTGGGTGGAAAGTCCCCGGTGATCATTGCAAAAGATGCAGACATGAAGAAAGCCGTTGATGCTGTCTTGTTTGGTAAATGCATTAATGCAGGCCAGATTTGTGTCGCGCCTGACTACGCGTTTGTACCGCAAGAACGTGTCGAAGAGTTCATTTCGCTATTCTTAAAACGTTTTGAAAAGCTCTATTTAAAATCCAACAAGAATCAAAAGCTGACCCATATTGTCAACCAACGACAATATGATCGTTTGACTGCGCTACTTGAGGATGCAAAAGCGCAAGGTGCTAACCTTCACACTGTTGAGGCGTCGCCCCAAGAGGAACGACTTCTGTATCCTCATTTGGTCACGGATGTGTCGCCGAATATGCGAATCATGCAAGAGGAGATCTTCGGGCCATTTCTACCTGTTAAGCCCTACAATGCCGTTGATGAAGCGATTGACTACATTAATCAGCACCAAAGACCACTTGCGCTGTATGTTATGTCGGACGACAAATCGACCATCAAACATATTGTACGCAACACCCACAGTGGTGGCGTCGGCGTTAATGATACGGTTTTACATGTTGGCGCTGAAGATGCGCCTTTTGGTGGCGTTGGTGAATCGGGTATTGGGCATTATCACGGAGAGGAAGGATTCAGAACTTTTAGTCATGCGAAAACCATTCTTTACACACCGAAATGGTTGCCAAGAACGAGCGTATTAATGCGCCGTAGGGCTATGGCGATAAAAGCGATCCAAAAGATCTTTGTTCGATAATAATTATGATTTGATTGATAAAAAAACCGCCCGAATAGGCGGTTTTTTGTTTCTATATGCTCTGAAACGCTGGGCAGCAAAGTTCGAGAAACTTCCTTCGCGTGCTACCAACACAACAAATAAAGGCTCTTGTTGAAAGAGCCTTGTTCAGGAAATGTCGAGAGATTTTGGCAAGTTTAATGCAGAACTTCACTGCTGAATCTTAGATATCTACAGTCGTTCATCAGTTCTTTAAACGCCTTTCTGTCCAGCTTAATCAGAGTTTCATGATCGCCAGCTTCAAGGTAGACATGTTCCAAGTTTGCCAGTCTTTCATCGCAAACTGTCGACATGTGGTAAGGGCTACCAATCGGTGGAATAGCGCCGTGTTCACAATCGGTGAAGAGTCGGTAAACCATACGCTCTTTCACCAAGTGGAAGGTGGCATTAAATTCGTCGTTTAATCGCGACAAACTGATTTTGTTGTTGGCAGGTAAGACCGCCATCATATGACGCCCTTCATGATCCTCTAGAATCACACCTTTTGCGATATTCATTAAAGGCACACCTGCTGCAACACCACTTTGTAGCGAGCTATGACTGTGGCTGTGATTCACGGTTTGAAAGTGAATGTTATGCTCAGTCAAATATTCATCTAATCGGGTTGCAATCGTCATATAGCCTCCACGTGTATGAGACCCATAAAAAGTATAGGTTAGTCGGGCGACAATCGCGCATTTTACTCGGCGACACTGACGCTCTTTACGCTCCTGTTCTACGCTTATTGCAAGCCAGCGAGAAAGCATGGTTAACAATAATAAATAGGGGGCAACATGAGCAAGCCAATCATCGCTGATAACAAGCCGATCAAAGTAGAGTTGAAAGCTGGGCAAGAATATTACTTCTGCCGATGTGGGCGTTCTAAAAAACAACCTTACTGCGATGGGTCTCATTCGGGAACCGGCTTAAAGCCAATGAGCTTTAGTGCGGAAAAAGACGAAGATGCCTATCTCTGCCAATGTAAGCATACCGCCAATGCTCCTTTTTGTGATGGTACACACAAGCGATTTACCGCAGAGCAAGTCGGTAAAGAGGGACCGGAACAAAAGCGAGAGAAAAGAGACAAACCAACGGCGTCTGCTACTCAAGAAGAACCAACCCTCGAGTTTATCCACCAATTAGCGAGAGAAGGACTCTCTAAACTCGGTCATCATGGTCCGATGGCTGCAATGGGGGTTCCTAGGCATTTGCTACCACATTGGGATGCTATACAAATTATGGTGGCGCAAATGGCGACACAACCGTTGTTGGAAGACGTTCCTGTGTCTACCGAGTTGATTGTGGGACCAAACGCGCGTAAGCCGCTCAGACTCGCCATTCCTTTGTTGGTGTCGGACATGAGTTTTGGCGCACTTTCTGAAGAGGCGAAAATTGCACTAGCAAAAGGTGCAGAGTTGGCAGGGACTGGGATTTGCTCTGGTGAGGGTGGCATGTTACCGGAAGAACAAGCCGCTAATTCACGGTATTTCTATGAGCTTGCTAGTGCTCAATTTGGCTACGACGAATCTAAGCTTCTTAATGTTCAGGCGTTTCACTTTAAAGGTGGGCAAGGAGCAAAAACGGGCACGGGTGGTCATCTGCCTGCAAATAAAAATGTAGGTAAGATCGCTCAGGTGAGAGGCATCCCCGAGGGACAACCAGCGATATCACCACCAACGTTCAAAGATCTTCACACTACTCACGATTTCAGAAAGTTTGCTGACAGAGTTCGTGGCATCACAGGCGGTATTCCAATTGGATTTAAACTCAGTGCCAACCATATTGAGCAAGACATTCAGTTTGCGCTTGATGCTGGGGCTGATTACATCATCTTAGATGGTCGCGGTGGTGGCACGGGTGCGGCGCCAACTATGTTCCGTGACCATATTAGTGTGCCCACCATTCCTGCATTAGCTCGTGCACGTAAGTACTTAGATGAAAAAGGTGCAAGTGACCGCGTCACATTAATCATCACCGGTGGGTTGCGAGTTCCTACGGATTTTGTCAAAGCGTTGGCACTTGGAGCAGACGGAGTAGCGATAGCAAACAGTGCGATGCAATCGATCGGTTGTGTCGCGGCTCGCATCTGCAACACCAATAATTGCCCGGCAGGCATTGCGACACAAAATGCCGATTTGAGGCAGCGTCTCGACGTTGAAAAGTCATCCCAGCAACTGAAAAATTTCTTCGAATCCTCGGTCGAGCTCATGAAAGTCATGGCGAGGGCTTGTGGTCATCACGCTCTGAGTGAATTTAGTCATCATGATTTAGCGACCTGGGATCACAACATGGCGAGGCTGTCTGGGATTAAGTATTCAGGTATGGACTTAAACTGATCTCTATCCATATTTTCTGCATATAGGTACATGTTTGATAACAATTATTTATTCGCTGAAATGTTTGAAATTTTGACTTGGCGTTAACTAAAAAAACAGTGTATGAACTACGCTGTTTGAGGTGGATATTCGATTTATTGAATAACAAAGAGTGGTTACCACAACCACGACACGAAGGAGCATTATATGAGCAAAGCAAACGGCGGTTCGGTAGGTAAATGTCCAGTTATGCATGGTGGGCAAACATCTACAGATAAGTCGGTGATGGATTGGTGGCCGAATGCCTTGAACTTAGACATCCTGCATCAACACGACTCCAAAACCAACCCATTTGGTCAGGACTTTAATTACAAAGAAGAACTGAAAAAGCTAGATGTCGAAGCACTTAAAAAAGATTTAAAAGATTTAATGACTGATAGCCAAGACTGGTGGCCTGCCGACTGGGGACACTACGGTGGTTTAATGATCCGAATGGCATGGCATGCAGCGGGCAGTTATCGTATTGCGGATGGCCGTGGCGGTGCTGCTACAGGCAACCAACGCTTTGCTCCTCTCAACTCTTGGCCAGATAACGCTAACCTCGATAAGGCTCGACGCCTTTTATGGCCAATCAAGAAAAAATATGGCAACAAACTAAGTTGGGCAGACCTGATTGTCCTTGCCGGTAACATGGCGTACGAATCCATGGGCTTTAAGACCTTTGGCTTTGCGTTTGGACGAGAGGACATCTGGCACCCAGAAAAAGACACTTACTGGGGGTCTGAGCAAGAATGGTTAGCCACAAGTGACGCTGATAACAGCCGCTACTCTGGTGAGCGAGATTTAGAAAACCCGCTTGCTGCGGTAATGATGGGTCTTATCTATGTGAACCCTGAAGGGGTAGACGGTAACCCAGATCCTCTCAAAACAGCACATGACATGCGAGTGACCTTTGCGCGAATGGCAATGAACGATGAAGAAACCGTCGCGCTCACAGCTGGTGGTCACACGGTGGGTAAGTGTCATGGTAATGGTGATGCCGCAAACCTTGGCCCAGAGCCCGAAGCAGCAGACGTTCATGAGCAAGGTCTTGGCTGGATTAATCACAAAACACGTGGCATTGGCCGTGACGCGGTAACGAGTGGTATTGAAGGTGCTTGGACAACACACCCTACACAATGGGATTACGGATACTTCCACCTACTATTTAAGTATGACTGGGAACTGAAAAAGAGCCCAGCCGGCGCGTGGCAATGGGAGCCCATCGACATTGAAGAACAAGACAAGCCTGTCGATGTTGAAGACGGTTCTAAGCGCTACAATCCAATCATGACCGACGCCGATATGGCGCTCAAAATGGACCCTGAATATCGTAAGATTGCAGAAAAGTTCCAAAATGACCCTGCGTACTTTGATGACGTTTTTGCTCGTGCCTGGTTTAAGTTGACACACCGCGATCTAGGACCAAAATCATGTTATTTCGGCCCTGATGTGCCAAGCGAAGATCTTATTTGGCAAGACCCAACGCCCGCAGGTAAGACAGACTACGATGTTGATTTAGTAAAAACAAAAATCGAAGCAAGTGGCCTATCCATTAGTGAGTTAGTAAGTACGGCGTGGGATAGTGCGCGTACTTACCGTGGCTCTGACCGCCGAGGCGGTGCAAATGGCGCGAGAATTCGCTTGGCTCCGCAAAAAGATTGGCAAGGGAACGAACCTGAACGTCTAAGACGTGTTCTTGCGGTGTTAGAAAAAATAGCAGCAGAAGAGGGCTGTAGTGTTGCAGATGCTATCGTGCTTGCTGGTAACGTAGGTATTGAACTGGCTGCGCGTGCCGCAGGTCATGATGTTTCCGTACCATTCGCGCCAGGCCGAGGTGATGCTACCCAAGAGATGACGGATGTGGAATCGTTCGAAGTACTTGAGCCTGTTGCTGACGGTTTCCGAAATTGGTTGAAGAAAGACTACGCGGTTAAGCCAGAAGAGCTTTTATTAGATCGTGCTCAGCTTATGGGGCTAACGGCGCCAGAAATGACGGTACTTATCGGTGGTATGCGCGTTCTAGGCAGTAACTACGGCGGTGGAAAAGAGGGCGTATTTACTGACCGAGTAGGCACTTTGTCGAATGATTTCTTCGTGAACCTTACTGACATGGCATATACGTGGAAACCAGTGAGTGCTAATCAATATGAAATCCGTGATCGTAAAACCGACGCTGTGAAGTGGACGGCTACTCGAGTGGATCTTGTCTTTGGTTCAAACTCGATCCTGCGTTCGTATGCGGAAGTGTATGCGCAAGATGATAATCAGGAAAAATTCATCCATGACTTCATCGCCGCATGGACGAAAGTCATGAACGCGGATCGTTTTGACTTGCAATAAGTGAAACGATGCCCGTCGGTAAATGGGTTGATGAATAAGTAAGAGAGGCGGGCGAAAAGCTCGCCTTTTTCTTTACCTATCTTTTTACTTTGATTGAAAGTTAAGCTCATTTGAACCATAATAACTGGACCATATGAACCATAGGAGCTTGATATGGCAACTGCAGCATTAAAAAGCTTCAAACCGAAACAACCTCATAAAGCCAATTTCTGGTTTATGTTGGGTATTGAAGACGCTGAAACAGGTCGCACTGATGCGGTTCACAAAGGCTTTGAGCCAAAGGTGTATCGCAATATTGTTGAGCGTGTGAAGCTTTCTCAGAGTGAGTTTCAAAACGTCACATTGATACCTGTTAGCACGATCAAGCGTCGTCTAAAAAACGATGAGCGCTTCAATACGCAAGAAAGTGATGCAATCTATCGATTAGCGATGTTATTGAAACTCGCGACAGAACTGTTTGACGACGAAGAGCGCGCGTTAAAATGGATGAGAGAGAATGTGTACGGCTTAGGTGGAAAACGTCCACTTGATATGGTCTCGACCACGGTGGATTTTGAAATCGTAAAAGATTTGATCGGCCGTTTAGAGCACGGGGTATTCTCGTAATATGAAGCTCTATCGTCTCACACAAAAGAAATTTGCTGACACGCCATTCAGCCCCGTTGGCGCAAAGTTGTTTGGAGGGCGATGGAACTCAAAAGGAACCGAAGCCCTCTACTTCTCTGAATCGGAATCCCTTTGCTCGTTGGAAGTATTTGTTCACGTAAACAACGATCCTGCTATCACCAAACTTTACGATTTATATCGTATTGAAATGCCAGAATACCTCATCGCCACCTTAGATGAAGAAGATCTCCCTGTGACGTGGCGGGCAATACCGGCGAGCGAGTCTACGCAGTACATTGGTGATCAGTTTCTCAATGATCCTCATCCAGAGTTTGCCGCGCTGCAAGTGCCTTCAACGATTTCACCTCGTGATAAAAACTACGTGGTGAATCCAAATCATCCCAAAATGAAAGAGATCATCAAGAAAGCCGAAAAGCTCGATTTCGCGTTTGATCCGCGCATTTTCAAATAGACGCCTAGCTTTGTCTTGCTTTAAAGCATTCAGCGCTTACCTGAGATAAGCGCTGAAGCATAAAAGTTTATTTCCTTGGTTATTGTCGGTCGTAAGTGAACTGTTGCGCTTCATTTGTAGTGTTGAGGTAATGCCCAAGCACCAACTCAGCGCCTTTGTAAGATAAATGGCTGTCATCCGTATACATCGCATTGTTTGCTCCAACTCTCATTCGACATACGCCATTTCTGCAAATGGCATCGGTCAAGTCGACAAACTCAACGTGCTCAAATTGCTCAAAGTAGTTCACTAACTTCGCCACGTTTTGAGGGTGATGTTGTTTGGGAGAAAAGTCGCAGGCAGACTCTTCTGTCTCGCCAAACAAACGCGCTTTCCAAAGGCATTCTCCTACCGCAAACGGTGCAGAAGGGGTTGGACCGAAAACGACCACTTCCTTTCCTTTCAGTTCATTCAATAATTTGGTTAATGATGCTTCATAATCGGCTTGTGAAAGCTCTTTATTGAAATTAGAAGAGATAACAACGCGACGAATGGAAGGGGTACTTAGAATGGTATCGACAGCCTCATTGAAGAACTGTCGGCAAGAAATTGAGCCAGCAGCTTCTAGGATGTCGACATAACCGACCGCACAGGAATCTTGAGTAAGTTGCACCACGCCAGTTGGTGTTACTTCAGATAGACGCTTCACGTAAACCATGCTGTGACTATTGCCTAACACAGCGATGGCGGGCTGCGGCGCAGACGAGCACACATCGTTAACGTTGGTGTTGCCGTTGCAATCTAAACCATAACCGTTGTTAACGCGCATGGCCTCGAAAAATGCGCTTCTTTCTGGAAAACCACCGTTTTGATGACCGATAACGCCGAGTGTTAGCAAGGGCAACGTCAACAACACAATAACCGCGGACACAGTGCGCATGCTCATGGCTTTTCGGCTACGGAACGGCTTTTCAATAAAGCGCCAAGTGAAGTAAGACAGTACAAAAAGAGCGATCACGTAAAGCGGGATATTGATGTCTTGTGTTGTGTCCAACACGTAGCGGTAAAAGACAAATAATGGAATGTGCCACAAGTATAAGCTGTAGCTGATTAAGCCGACGAACACGACCCACTTTAGGCTCAGTAATCTACCGCAGACATTGCCTTTAGAGGCAAACAAAATCACCAACGCGCTACCGATGACCGGCACCAGCAGCGTAATGCCCGCGCCATCTTGCGATTTTTCAAATAAAAGCGCGGAAGCCAATATCAAAACGATGCCAATGGTTGCTAGAGTATCGTTAGATTGAACTTGGACTTTTCTCATCACTAATGCGAGTAATGAACCGGTTGCCAGCTCCCAAGCGCGAGAGAAGATCATGTAAAAAGCGAAATCAGGATCGTTGCTCGCGTAGACAATAGTCATCAAACTCAGCGCAAATACCGCGATGAAAAAAGTCAGGTAAAACGCGTTTTTGCCACGAGCGAGTAGCATGAGTAGCAAAGGAATGACAATGTAGTATTGTTCTTCAACGCCCAAGCTCCAAGTGTGAAACAGCGGGTTGGCTTGATCTTCTAAACCGAAGTAATTGTGGCCTTTCAAATACAGAAGAATGTTGGATGAAGAGAGAATGGAAGACACTGCAAATTGACCAACGTCTTTGTGTGCTTGCGGCAAAAATAGCCACCAAGACATCAAATAGCTGACGGCGATCACCACCAGTAAGAGGGGGAGTATGCGACGAATGCGTCGCTCATAAAAATCACCAAGGCTGAACTTCTGGTTTTCTAAGTCGTTAATCACGATGGTGGTGATCAAATAGCCGCTGATCACAAAAAACACGTCGACGCCAATAAAGCCACCAGCGAATTGCTCAACTCCTGCATGAAACAAAATCACCAACGTGACAGCAATCGCCCTTAATCCGTCTACTTCTGCTCTGTAAGTCATATCGTGTTGCTCCAACATTCCGTTTAATGAAGTAGAGCAAAATATGAACCAGAAATAATGTTTATTTAAATCAGTGTCTTAAAGTGGTTGTCAAAATGAAAATGCTAGGTGGGTTAACGAATTCCCAAATTGAATTTCAATATGGAAAACCCATAAAGAATGATCTTAAGAAGCGCTAAATCAAAGAACGTAAAGCGCGAGGCACTTAGACTTCATTGAAAATGATTACGCTAAAGAAACGATGACAAAGAATACGATTCAGGAAAAAATTGCCAGCTTTACTTGTATCGAAGAGGCTTTGAATTACTTCGACATCGAGTTTGATAGCCGATTTATCGAAAACAATCGAACCGAGTTGGTTAAGAGGTTTCACGGCTACTCAATCCTCACTAAACCGGATGATTGGTTTTCAGGTCGTCGTGCTTTAAAGAATGCTTACTGTAAAGTACAACGCAGTTTGCTCAGTAAAAAGACGCGCTCTGCGTGTCGAGGTTGTACATCTTGTCAAAGACGTTAATTCTGATGGCTTGCCTAAAAAGAACCCTGCATCTTGGCGTTACAGGGGGAAGAGCAAGGTTCTTTTGGTTTCGCTATTGGTTTGTCGCGAGTTGCGAATCAGCTTTACGTAGATGAATTAACCCGCGTGGTACGCAGGGTAGTCCACTAAGCCTTTTTCACCGCCGCCGAACAATGTGGCAGGGTCATGTTCTGCCAGTGGATAGCCATGCTTGATGCGGCTTGGTAAGTCGGGGTTTGCAACAAACGGACGGCCAAAGCCAATCATGTCAGCTAAACCACTTTCGATCGCGTGTTGCGCCTTTTCATCGTTGTAACGACCGGCATAAATCAGTGTACCTTTGTACGCCTCACGAACTGCGGTTTTAAAGTTGTGCGGAGTGTCTGGCGCGTCGTCCCAATCCACTTCTGCAATGTGAATGTAAACCACATTGAGTTTATCAAGCAGCGCTGCAGCGGCGGTGTAGGTTTCGACTGGCGTACTATCAACGGTGCCATTTAACGAAGTGAATGGCGCAAGACGAACACCAACACGCTCAGCGCCAATGGCTTGCGTCATCGCTTCTATCACTTCACCAAGAAAACGCAGACGGTTTCCAATAGAGCCACCGTATTCATCGGTGCGGTTATTCGCTTCAGAATCGATAAACTGGTTAACCAAGTAGCCATTCGCTGCATGAAGCTCGATACCATCGAATCCGGCTTCTATCGCGTTTAGTGCGGCTTGGCGGTACTCTTCAATAACGTTCTTGATGTCTTGTTTGGTCATTTCACGTGGCTCAACCACGTCGACAAAGCCCGGTTCGTCTGTGCCGTTATCGACAAATACTTTCACGTTTTCTGCTTTT
This sequence comes from Vibrio sp. 779(2023), assembly GCF_033344285.1. NCBI lineage: Bacteria > Pseudomonadati > Pseudomonadota > Gammaproteobacteria > Vibrionales > Vibrionaceae > Vibrio > Vibrio sp. 779(2023). Next base: position 127,803 of record NZ_JAWPOM010000009.1, on the reverse strand, counting down.
AGCGCAGAAGAAGAAATAGGTTGCTCACCGCCAATGTTATCAGGGTGAGTCACACGACCAACGTGCCACAATTGCGCGAAGATAGTGCCGCCTTTCTCGTGCACTGCATCAGTTACTTTTTTCCAGCCAGCAATTTGCTCTGGGCTGTAAATGCCTGGTGTCCATGCATAGCCTTGACCCATTGGCGAAATTTGTGTGCCTTCAGCAACGATTAGGCCCGCTTCAGCACGTTGAGCATAGTAGGTCGCCATCATGTCGTTAGCGATATTACCTGGTTGAGAAGCACGAGAACGCGTCATCGGAGGCATAACGATACGGTTTTTTAATGAGAGAGAGCCAAGTTGAATGGGTTGAAATAATGCATCTGTCATAGGAAACCTCGTTATTTTTGAGTTTGGATGAGTTCGATTTGGTAACCATCGGGATCTTTAATGAACGCGATGTGAGTTTCTCCGCCTTTCATTGGACCTGGCTCGCGAGTAACGTTGCCACCAAGCGCTTTAATTTTTTCGCAAGCGGCGTAAATATCTTCAGACCCCAGTGCCATGTGTCCGAATGCGTTACCCAAGTCGTAACTGTCGGTATCCCAGTTATAAGTTAGCTCGATGGTCGCGCCATCTGGTTGATCAGGGTTACCAACAAACACCAGTGAGTAACGGTATTCTTGGTTTTCAAAACGATCCAAAACACTCATTCCCAGAACTTTTGTATAAAATTCGATAGATTTGTCTAGGTCAGCTACACGGATCATCGTGTGGAGAAACTTCATAAGTCGCCTTTTCATAACGTTGCGTAATCACTATGCAAACCATATCGCCACTCTAAATAAACTGGAAATTATCGTTAATTATTAAAATGATTATTTAGTGTTATGAAAAGCGAGGTTGCTGGCCCTGCAACATGCAAACAAAGATTACTCGCCGTTTCTTTTTAATTGTTGGCATATGCTAATTACTCTTTTGAGAAACCGAGTAACTATCATGTCCACAAACAGCTACTGTCATTACACTCACGAATCTCATCATCAATGTGCGGTTTGTTCTTCAATTAATGTGAATCCGAACTCTTTGGCCGTGAACTACCAATACCTAGCCGATGGTTCTGTTGTCGGAGAGTTTCACGTTTTACCGCGTCATCAAGGTTACACAGACCTGTTACATGGTGGTATTGCCAGTTCGCTTCTCGATGGTGCAATGACGCATTGTTTGTTATCTAGAGACATTCAAGCCCTTACGGCGCAGTTGGATGTGCGCTACCATGCACCTATTCAGTTAGATGATCGAGTCACGATTACTGCACACTGTGAAGGTGAACGACGCGGTATATATCAACTGGTGGCTCAATTACGGGTCAATAGCGAAGTTAGAGTGACGGCTAAAGGGAAGTTTATTCGTCCTAAAAAGGCATAAATAAAAACGTGTTCTACGGAGAGGCAATGAAGAAATTTGATGAGCTGTATGCAATTGCGACGAGAAAATCTCAATATGACCAAACCAATACTTGGTTTAAAGGCGTAGAGACTTATCTGGAGGCCATTGGCAAAGAAGTTGATGAAGTCCGCGAAGAGATTCGTGAGGATCGCCTTTGTCATTTGGAAGACGAGTTAGGCGATGTGTTGTGGAACTATCTTAACGTATTAAAAGCGCTGGAAAGAGAAAAGGGTATAGATCCTGAGAAAGTACTCGAAAGAGCCTGCAACAAATACGATCAGCGTGTATCTGCGATTGAGTCGGGACGCAGTTGGGATGAGATAAAACAGCAGCAGAAACAAGCCTTGAACGCAGAGCATGAAGCCGCGCAGTTAGAAGATGTAAAGAGCCAATAACTGCGCTTGGTATTGAAAGGGTTGGTTAATAGGGAATACCTAGTCAGCCCTTGGAACTGTTGACCAACAGTAGGTCACAAGGTGGTTGATCAAGTAACGTGTCTACAGTGCTGCCAGACCAAAATTGAGATGACATGCTTCGTTTACATGCTCCCATAATCAAAATCGACGCTTGTGATTGCTTAACTGCTTTTGGTAACGCCGTTTCAGGGTTTCCTTCCGGTAATAGTAATGGAACTCGCGTTAACTTTTGCGCACTAATAAAATCTGTAATGCCTGCTTTTTGATTGCTTAATATCTCTGCACGATAGCGAGAGAGGTATGGTGCGACGTATCGGCAGTAAACGAGCGTCATTTTCCCGCTTAAGGTTTGTTCTAATTTTGAGCCTCGCGAGACGATGGCTTTATCTACTATCGACTTTTCATCCCCTCGATGAAGTGGGTCGATTGCACAAAGCATGTTGGCGTGAGAAGGCCATGACCGCTCACTCAGTAGCAACAAGTCGCAATCTTGTTGTGCTAGTTCTGTGAGCATCGTTTGAATCTCGTGTTTGTTAAAGTGTCCCACGAGCAGTAAGTCAGTGTGGTCAACAAGTCGTTTCGCAACTTGCTCAACCCAATGGCTCCCTTTGAAATGCTCGTAAGAGAGCGTTGGTGTTTCAAGCTCTTCTTCTTCACAAAGTTCGACAATTAATGCGTTGAACTTTAAGGTCCAAGCTTCAAACTCAGCTTGTCTTTTTTCTATATGGTCAGAGTTGAAACTGAGAAAATGAGCGAATGCGTGATCTTCACTTCGGCGATGGTCTTCCACTAAAACTACAATAGGCTGAGCCAGCGCTGTCGAAAATTGAATCACTTTACGAAGCACCTTACGACTTGGTAAGGCGGCCTGCTGAGTCAGAAAAAATACAGGTGCCATTGATTACTCCATTATCAAACAAGGCGAATGAGCCTGACACACATTCAAGTCTATACCATGAACTGATGCAGAGGCGTTTTGTTTCTGCGAGCGAAATATAAATTCCGCAATTAAGTCAACTATCGCCTAGAATTTTAACATCAAGAATTCATGCCTTCGGATAGCACATATCGTCAATGCGGCGAATGTGGTAGTGAAAGCTATAGGTAAAAGTAATGATAGATTCCAACCAATTGCAAATTAACCGCAAAGTGCCACATTTGCTTGCTGAGATCATTAAAGCGATAGAATCGACCGAAGACTTGAGCTTTTTGAAAGACTATCAAGAAGCACAGATTGCGAACATTTTGGAATCGGTCAACATTGCTTACCGTAAGCGTGTCATAGAAGCAGTGCCGCCTGAGAAGTATTGGACGGTATTAAATTTGCTCCGATACGACACCGCCAAGCACATTCATCAATCACTCAATAAAGACTTACAACATGAACGCTTGGCGTACATAACGGATTCAGAACTGATCATCTTTGCGGACTTTCTACCGACCGAATTTGTAGATGAATACCTTATTGATCAAAGTGAAGAGTCTGTCGCGCATATCCAACAAGCATTGTCGTATGAAGACAACAAAGTTGGACGTTATGCCGAGCCTCACTTTCTGGTCGCAAACCCTAAAAACAGCGTAGGAGGCATCAAAACCGAGCTGCTAAAACGCGGGCAAAGTCCAGTGCGGTTGATTATTGTGCGTGATGCAAGTGGTGTGATTGGTACGATAGAGCCGCAAACCCTGTTGCTGCACGAGAATCATATCAAACTTACCGACTTGACCGTAGTTACGCCAATTCTAGAAGATATTCAAACGATTCAAAGCGTCAGCAAACAAGTCTCGATTGATGGTGGAGCACATTGGTTTCCTATCATGGCTGGTGGCAAAATTATGGGCGTCTTGTCGATGGCGACCATCGCGATTACCTTGCGTGAACTCAGCCTACAAGCTGTAGTGGCAGAAAACGTACGAAGCGAAGAAGATTTGTTTACACCATTAAGCGTGGCGACAAGGCTAAGAGCACTTTGGTTGGTGATTAACTTGCTGACCGCTTTCGTAGCCTCCGCCATCATTGGGCTTTTTGATAATGTGGTCGAGCAAGTCGTTGCGCTTGCGATCTTAATGCCTGTCGTGGCGAGCATGGGCGGCATCGCGGGTAGCCAAACCTTAGCGGTGGCCATTCGAGGTATCGCACTAAACCACTTGCACCAAAGTAACTTGAAGCTATTGGTGAATAAGGAATTAAAAATCGCCACCATTAATGGTTTAATTATGGGATTGGTGATCGCGGGTGTCGTTTACATGGTGTTTGACTCTTTGCCATTGGCGCTTATTATTTGCTGTGCCATTTTCCTCAATAGTTTGGCGGCCGCGGCATCGGGTACGTTGATACCATTCACGTTGAAGAAGTTTAACATTGACCCCGCCGTGGCTGGCTCGGTAGTATTGACGACCGTTACCGATGTCGTCGGTTTCTTTGCGTTCTTAGGCTTAGGTGCCATTTTCTTGATATAGATATCCAATTGACGCGTTAACCAGCAGAACCAATCGCACCATTTCCCAACCCAGTATTTTGGGCGAGCTTGCTTCGCTCAGCATTCCTCCGTTTTCCATAACCGATGAACACGTCGTTTCGGTTCTTACTTTGTAAATCTCTTCACTGCTCAGTTCTATTCCCCAAATTTCCCACTACCGATCCTCGCTTAACGTTAGCGTGCCAAATTCCAATTTCAAACGCCAGATGATGCCCATTTTCTTGGCTGTACACGCATTACTTCACTCAAACAAAAAAATAAGGAAAAGATTTTGAACAAACTCATTGTATTCACTGGTGGTCCCGGTGCAGGAAAAACCTCGGTTATCGAACAACTAAAAACACAAGGCTTTATCTGCGCGCCAGAAACCGGCCGTCAAATAATACAAACGCAGGTTGCCAATCACGGTTCAGCATTACCTTGGAATGACAAACAAGCTTTTCGAGACGAAATGATGAAGGCAGAAGTGAGCAATTACCGAGCTTTCAATGCCCACCAAGGGGACGTGTTTTTTGATCGCAGTATTGTGGACGTATATGGCTACAGCAAGTTGGAACAACTGCCAATCTCGCATGAGCTCATCACGCATTGCCAGACGCTTCGTTATCATTCTCAAGTGTTCATTTTTCCACCTTGGGTATCGATATTCAGCAACGACGAAGAGCGAAAGCAAGATTTTTCTGAAGCGGTGGCTACGTATCAACAGATGGCCAACGCTTATCACAAATTTGGTTATCAATTGATCGAAGTGCCCAAAATGTCAGTCGAAGACAGAGTAGCGTTTATTCTCGGCTCAGTCATCGAACAAGGCTGAAAGATGATTGATGCAAACAAATGAGTAAGGCTATTGTGAGCACGACAACAATATGCGTAAAGGGAGTTATTTATACTGGATAAAATTCAATAACTTAATTGAGTGTTATGTCTTTTAAATATCTTACCTTATTGCTCGCAACGACGAGCATGAGCAGCTTTGCTGATGTAGGCCTGCCTTCGGGGGATGATTGGTTAGACCATGTGACGAATGGCCTAGCCCCATATTGGATGATGGAAAGCGCGCATGGACAACCTGCGGGGAATTTTCCGACTTTTCGTTGTGATAACGGTGTCATTCTCGATCCACAAAAGCCGTGTGGAGAATTAAACAAAGGGTGGATTAGCCCGCACTTCGATCGCGAATACACCCGCATGAAATCGCGCCAAACTTACGCTTATGGCGTGCTTTTTCATCTTACGGGTGACAAGCAAGCATTAGAGCTGGCAAAGAAAGGGGCTTATTACCTGATTGATCATCTACAAGATGAGAAAAACGGCGGCTTTGTGAGCTTTACGCGTAGTGGGAAACCGGGGATGGAGTGGCAACAACGAACTTCTCAAGACCAAGCATACGCCTTAGTGGGTTTGGCGATGTACTACTACTTGACTCAAGATCCAAAGGTCGAACAAGCGCTTATCGACCAGCAAGCGTTTATATTTAAACAATACCGACGAAGCGATGATCGCGGTCTGGCGTGGGTTTTGAAAGACGGTGATGGGGAAAGTGCGAAGCAGCAAGAGCTAGTCGCTCAACTTGACCAGATCAATGGCTATCTGTTGTTAACGGCGCCACTTTTACCAGAACCAGCGCAAGCCAAGTGGAAACAAGATCTGGAGTGGCTGACGCAAGTGATGCTGGATAACTACCACTCCAACAAAGAGCGGCGTTTTTATGGCGCGATACACCACAAAGCGGTAATGATGCCAGATGCGAAACACAATGATTTTGGACACACCATCAAAGCGTATTGGATGACGTATCTCACTGGTCAGTTGTTGGAGAATTCCAATTGGACAGAGTTTGGCTTCAAAGGAATGAAACACACACTTAAACAAGCGCAATACCAGCAAAACTTTGAGCAAGTCAAAGCGCGCTTCTCACCAGAAAGGCAGAGCTATGCTTCTCTTTGATATTATCCGACAAAACGTTAGAGTACTAGCTAATCGAGTACACAATGCAAATCTAGAATCATCTGGCTGCATTTTGATTGTTAATGTGAAGTATTTGAAAGTCGAAAGGGAATATGGGAAAGCTCCTCAACTATCTAGAGTTTCATTAGCAAGTATAATTTCTCAAGAAGACAAGTATAACTTTGATTCGAGTGCTTATGTTCGTGGTCAAATTGCCAATATGTGTGAAGCTAGTGCTAAAGCTCCGATCAATACAAAGTTTCAAATTGTAAGCGGTCAGTATGACGATTCATACTCGACAGCAGTCTTGTTTATCAAATGTACATGGGAATAACATGAGAATTGTTAACGTTTTATTCGTAGTGCTCCTTGTTACGGCATGTAACGATACTACGTCAAAGTTTGAGGCAACTAAAACGACAGAAAGCCTCCTAACTAAGAACCGAGAAGCTCCAGAGCAGTTGTACAGCGAAGCAAATAAATTTTATGAACAAGGTGATGTGCAAGGAGCAAAGTCTTTATTGATCAAAGCTATCGAAGTGGATGATGTTCATAGTAAAGAGCTTTTAGGGGTAATCCTTCTGAAAGAGCCAAAAGTCATGGATGTTAAGCGGGGCTTTTCTTTAATCTCAGAGGCTGCTGATGATGGGTTGGCTAGTGCACAATTTTATTTAGGATCATGTTTGTATGATGATGGCTGTGGTTTACCTGAAAATAAGGTGCTTTCAGCCTATTACTTGACGCAAGCGTTAAATAATGGTGAAGGTGGTGCACAAATGCTACTTGGATTTCTAGATGAAGAAATAGGTGACACTGCGATTGATCAAAAAACATATGCGGTAGAGCTGAATCGCTATATAGAACAACTCAATTAATATTGCGGCTTAATGTTTTATAGGGTTTTAATCTAACCTCAAACAGAGAGTGCTGGACTTCTACAAAGCAGTAGAAGCCACAGCGAATCTGCAACAATAATCGAGTGTGTAATAGAAAATAAAAAGCCGTCAGAACCAACTGGTTTTGACGGCTTTTTATTCTATGACAGGTAGAGGATTCAATTTTCAGCGCGATAGGTCCATGAAAACTTAAGTGAGATTCCAATCACGTCGCATAATCTCACTAGTGTCATTGGAAATAAATGAATTGTTTCTGATACATAGAACGTATTAACATGGTTGCACTAGGCCCATATGAGTAAACTTATTGAATATACAATTTGAGAGAGAGGGTTTAGTTTTAAAAAATAACAGTTAGTTGGAATCTAGGTTAAATGAAAATAAAACTATTTAAAAAGCTACAAGTTGTATTTCTTGTGGTGTTGTTTCTCTAGGTTGTCCAAGCGGAAGCATGATCTAAAACGCTTATTTTATTCAAATAAATGGAAAGAAATGAAAGTGGAATTAAAAAATAACTATTCAGAATCAGAAATAAACCAGCCACCATCGGTACTTCTTGTTACGTCTCTGTTGTGTCTGGCGTCCGTTTGTTGGGCTGCATTGCTGTTGGCCATTGAATATATTGTTGGGATAGAAATGAGTGGTACAGGCTTTCTTAGCACGTTAATCCCAGCCATGAGTGTTGGTTATTACTTCGGCTACAAGACTGGAGATGTAATGCCATCAAAAACAAGATGGTATGCTGTTTTACTGTGGACTTTAGCAAGTTTGGTAGTGTTCTCTCTTATCTTAATGTCGTTAGATATTTCTCCGTTTTATTTATTATCTGAGCTCGGTGGGGTAAGTATTTTTATTGCTATCATAATGCTAATAACGATTGGCATCGCCTACTTAATTTTAAAAAGTGGTGAGAAAATGGCGATTAGAGTATTACTCAAAGCCAAGGAAAGTCAGTAGATAAAATACAACAAACGATTCAATTAGGATCATGACAAGACGCCAGCCATAATGTGCTGGCGTTTTAGTTTCCTGTTTGTAGGATTTTTTGTCTAAAAGGCAAACCCATTTATTGTGTTGTCGTTTGAGTTAATGGTTTATGCCTTGTACGCAAGATAGCTTAGCAGGTTTATGTATCGAGAAACGTGTGTATAATTCGCCACGAATTACGATTTATAGATATGAAAGGTAAGTATGGCAGTCCTCGAAATTCTCTCCATTCCAGACCCAAGGCTTAAAGTAAAAGCAGAAAAAGTCACTGATGTATCGACAGTACAAACGCTGATAGACGATATGCTAGAAACACTTTACGCAACGGGCAATGGTATCGGTTTAGCTTCAACCCAAGTAGGCAGAAAAGAGGCGGTTGTTGTCATCGATATCTCTGACGAACGCAATGATCCTTTAATCTTGGTTAACCCAGAAGTGGTGAGCGGAGAAAACAAAGCACTTGGTCAAGAGGGATGCCTCTCTGTTCCTGAGTACTACGCAGATGTAGAGCGTTACACGTCAGTTGTTGTTTCTGCACTAGACCGTGATGGCAACCCGATTACAATCGAGAGCGATGAGTTCTTGGCGATTGTGATGCAGCACGAAATTGATCACCTATCTGGTAACTTGTTCATTGATTACCTTTCACCGTTAAAGCAAAAAATGGCGATGAAAAAAGTGAAGAAGTACGTAAAAGCGAAAGCTAAGTAATATGAAAGGAAGTAACTCACAACCGCGAGTTACTTCCTTTTAAATCAAGAATAGGAAGGTAGTGAGAGCGGTTTATCTCTGTTTTTGGGGGACATAACGCTTTACGACCTTCATAAGCTTCTGAAATGAAGAACAGTCCATATGTGACTCATGAGGGCAGGTGGCAACATGGTTTAGGCTGTCTCGCACCGCTTTCAAACGTTTTATTTGCTCATCAATCTCAAGTGCCTTTTTCGTTAGTAAGTCACGATCGATATATGGCTTTGAAACTTCTGATTGATTCAACATTTCTGCCATTTCGTTAAGCGATATTCCAGCGATACGCCCCAAACTAATTAAATTGAGTGTATTGAGTACCTCTGATGAATATTGGCGTCTCAATCCATTCCTTCCTATCGAGCGAATTAACCCCAGCTGTTCGTAATACCTGAGCGTTGAAGTCGGCAATCCTGATTTTCTAACCACTTCTGCAATATCCATATTATTCCCCATTGACTTCAAGTTGGCTTTAAGTTGTAGCATGCAACTAAGACCTTAACAAATCAAAAACTTGAGGAGAGAAAAATGCTGCTTTTAATGGGATTGCAAGCTGTGCTAATAGGGATTGGTGCCACTTTGATAATGGATTTATGGGCATGGTTACAAAGGAGAGTGTTTGGTATTCCTTCATTAAACTATGCGTTGGTTGCGCGCTGGGTTTTGTACATGCCCCAAGGAAAGTTTATGCATGCGCCAATTATGGCGTCAGAGGCGATGCCGGGAGAAAAGTCACTTGGCTGGTTTTTGCATTATGCCATCGGCGTTACTTTCGCTTTGGCTCACGTTACTGTTTTTGGTCATCATTGGTTGGTAGAGCCCAGTCTAATGCCCAGCTTAATTACAGGCGTGGTAACGTTGATCTTCCCATTTTTGGTCATTCAACCTTGTCTAGGATTTGGTTTTGCTGCGAGTAAAACCCCAACACCTTGGAAAGCCCGTTTTCTTAGCACATTGGCGCATTTGGGTTATGGTTTGGGTTTATTCATAGCCGGGTTTGCAATCAAAGTTACGAGCCAGTATTTTGCATAGAGAACATGAGCATCATGCAAACGAGTGGTTTTTATCTATGATGCTCAACTCTTGGTTGTTTTTTGCGCTTTGATCATAGTTGACCGATATGTCTAAAGTCTGTTGCATTTATCCAAGACGTAAAGTCGGCGGACATTTAACATTGCCTTAACGTCAGAATGGCAAGCGGTTTACCAAGAAAAACTAAAATTATCTGGTTTGACATAAAGAATATTAAGGGTTTCAGATGGCTTCAAAAGTGGCAGGGATATCAATACTGAGTTTATTGGCAGCGCCAGTTGCGATGGGAGAAACAGCCAGTGCTTATGATTTATGTTTGCTAGACAAAATAAAGCAAAGCAAAGGTGAGGAAACCATAAAGAGCATTCGCGTGCAGTGTGAGCTTGACACAGTAACCAGCACAGTGCCCGCAGATCCAGAAATTGAAGAGCCTGAAGAACTTCAGGAAAGCTTGGTCGACAAGCGTTTGGAATCAGAACGAGAAAACGCGTTCGAACCGTTTAGCCTAGTCGCGCATCGCGTTAACTATATTCTTCCGTTTACGTACAGTGATCGAGTAAATAAACGCGCGTATGCCGACACCAAATACGGCGATGAACTGCGTAAGGAAGAGGCGGAGTTCCAAATCAGTTTTAAAGTACCAATGAACTATGATGACTTGTTGTTTGATGGCGATGGTCTGTTTTTTGGAATGACTCTTAAATCATTTTGGCAGGTATACACGGGTGCAGCATCTCGTCCATTCCGTGAAACCAATTATCGTCCAGAGCTTTTTTACTACACCCCAACTGACTGGATACCACTTGATGGTTCGACTTGGTTAGGTTTTGGTATTGAACATGAGTCTAACGGTCAGAGACAGGAGCTATCGCGCAGTTGGAACCGTGTCTATGCCAACGTAACCTTTGCAAAAGACAATTTTGCGGTTTCTATCCAGCCTTGGTGGCGTATACCTGAAGATGAAAAGACATCGCCTAATGATCCCAAAGGTGATGATAACCCGGATATCGAAGACTATATGGGACACTTTGAGCTATCGAGTGCTTACAAGTGGAATGGTTACGAGTTTACCTTTTTAGGTCGCCAGAACTTTCAAACACATAAGGGTTTTGCAGAACTGGGTGTGTCATTTCCGATTTGGGGCAAAGTTCAGGGGTACGCACAATACTCAGCGGGTTATGGTAAGAGCTTGATCGACTATGATCATAATCAGCAGCGGATTGGTGTTGGTATTGCAATCAACGGTGTTTTGTAGTTTTTCGTAGATGGATAGAAATTAACACTGGCAATTGAAATTTCAATATTTAGAATGCGAGGCTGAAATTGATTTCTAACCTAGAGTGATTTTATGCTTCGTGATTACACCTTCGATTGTCTTGTAACTATGCCTCGCCATGAGCTGGAAGAGTTTAGTGCTCGTATGATCAGTAAAATGGTGCCAGAAGACGTGATGAATGAGCTGTTCACTTTTGATCAAGAAGAAGTGGATAGTGAAGACCGCATGTTGTCTGCACGTCTTGATGCAATGCTACGCATGACAGCAATCGCACTGAGTGAAATTCAACAAGCGTTTGATGACTCAGACAACGCAAAGCAAAATAGCGAGCGAATGACGCGATTGGTGCTTTGGCATTTCTACGCGATCTCATTCCGTTTGGAAGAGGCCATCACGCTAGAAACACACTGTGCTCTAGTGGAAAAACTAATCGAAAATGCACCTTCGGATGTTTTTGCGTGGGTAAAAACATTGACGGAGCTGCTGCACACTTACGCTGAAATCAACGCGAAAGAGAATCCTCAAGACTAAACACCTGTCGTTTATCGTTCAGTAAATTAGAAACAAGGCGAGCCATTTGGTTCGCCTTGTTTTTTCGCGTCAGATAAACCTTCGGGTTTGAAATACCAAACAAGCCTAGACTCAGATTTGTTCGTTCACTAGCGAACGGCGTGATTCCTTCTTACACTAAATCAAGGTGTTTGTTGCTAAACAAGCAAATGCATGACTAAGTCGTGTATTGTTTTCCACTTAAATGCGGATAATTTATGTCGAAGAACCTTCTGGTTTTTAAATTGGAACCGACTATTGAGCGTTCACGCTTTCCAGCTGAGCTTCATCTATCTAAAGGAAGTGAACGATGGATCCGTTAACGCAAGGTTTATTGGGTGCAGCTTTGCCACTGGCCGTGAGCAACAAGCGAAACCTTGCAGTTGTTGGCGTGTTGGGCGTGGTCTCTGGGATGGCTCCGGATTTAGATGTGCTCATCCGTTCTTCAACTGATCCTTTGCTGTATTTGGAATACCATCGCCAATTTACTCACTCGCTCTTGTTTATCCCGTTTGGTAGTTTCATTTGTGCTTTGGTGTTGTATCCATTGTTCGCAAAAAAGCGAGGACTAAGCTTCCGGCAGAGTTGGTTTTACTGCGCGCTTGGTTATAGTACCCATGCGTTATTAGACGCATGCACCAGTTATGGAACACAGCTTCTATGGCCGATAAGCAACACGCGTTATGCTTGGAACACTATTTCGGTAATCGACCCCGCGTTCACACTCCCTATTTTAATATTGCTTTTGTTTGTTGCACTGAAGCGAAGCCCAAACTATGCCCGCATTGCATTTTTATGGTGCCTGGCTTACCTAAGTCTTGGAATGATCCAGCGAGATAGAGCAGAAGTAGCTGGTTGGGAAATCGTCAAAGAGCGACAACACAACGCTATACAATTAAAAGCCAAACCAAGTTTCAGCAATCTTTTGGTTTGGAAACTAATTTATGAAACGGAAGAGAGCTACTATGTAGATGCCGTAAGGGTGGGGCGTTCAATAAAAATTTACCCTGGCGAATCAACTCCAAAGTTAAATATAAAAGAGCAATTTCCGTGGCTAAACCCGCAATCGCAACAAGCAAGAGACATCGAACGTTTCCGTTGGTTTTCAAACGGTTTTGTAGCGACGGATCCGAATAATGAAATGCGAATTGTTGATATGCGTTATTCCATCGTACCAAACCAAATTAATGCGTTATGGGGCATCAATCTATCCCCAAAAGCCAGCGCAGACGCGCACGTTGAATACACTGCTCATCGAGGAAGTACTGCAGAAGATCGCCAAGTTTTCTTCAACATGCTTACGGATTTTGAGTGATGGCTTTACTTTGGATACCGATGCGGTGTCGTAGTAACCATTACGTAGACTGAAAGTCCTTTACTAGGGTCGGCTTGCTAGCGAAGAAAATCTTGCCAAACAGGGACTTGTACTTCCAGCCAAGAGACAAAAGCCGTTTAGCTAAGTTCTTGTTTTCAATGATTGCAACCTCAACACCTTGGTAGTGGTAAGGATTGCTTTTGATATAGTCGATAAATGCAGTAAGCACGCCTTGCCCGCGAACGGAGGGTGCAAAGTTGACTGCTACAATAGAAAAGCGTTGGCTACCTGCTGGGCAACGGACTAAACAGTGCCCAAGAGGATGAGTAATAGTCTCAGAAAATTCAGGAAAAGGGCGAGACTCAAGCTCTTGAGAAAGCGCATCGTATCGCTGACATAGATAAGAAAATAGTTGTTTCGCTTCGCTGTTCATATCGGTGCCGCTTTTGTGTTGCTTGGTTTGAAGGCATTGATGTCTCAAACATTGTAACCATAGATAGCAACACAAAACGCGGTAAACTTTTTCAGTAATGATTTCCTATTTTTGAAACCTGAATTGTTACAAATGAAGTTGATTGGGTTTTATATGGTAGTTGTGAACGAGTATTTCTAGTTGAAGGGAGAATACGCTGGTTACTGGGTTCTTACTGGAATTCCTTTGTTAAAAGGCGAGCTGCTTGGTTTAATGCCGCTCGTTTAACTGCGAGTGGCATCTTTTGTATTTCGTCACCTTGTACAGCGACGATGGGACATGATGTGGGATCTTCTATCCTAGCTCTTCATGGTCTAAATTATCTCATTAACCACTCAGAGCTAGATTCTTAGTCTCGCCAAGGCTCGCTGGACTGACACAAAAACATCGTTAAACTCCTGTTATTAAATTATTTGGTCCGCCTTTGCTTACTTTTGAACGCTTAACTAGGCGTTACTCCAAGTGCTTAAATTGCAATGCCACAAGTCGCTGATACAACTCACAGCTTTGCATTAATGATTGGTGGTTACCGACATCGACTAACTCGCCATTGTCGAGCACCGCAATTTTATCCGCATGTTGGATAGTCGAAAGACGATGAGCAATAATCAGCGTTGTGCGTCCTTTCATTAGAGCTTCAAGTGCTTGTTGAACGTGATGTTCACTTTCACTATCAAGGGCGCTGGTAGCTTCGTCTAGCAGTAAGATTTTTGGATCTTTTAGAATCGCGCGAGCAATCGCAATACGCTGCTTTTGTCCGCCCGATAGCCTAACGCCGCGCTCCCCTAAAAAGCTGTGATAGCCCTCGGGAAGCTTCTCAATAAACTCATGGGCATGGGCTTTTTTCGCGGCTTCGATAACTTGTTCATCCGTGGCTTCTGGATTGCCGTAACGAATATTGTGAAACACATCATGGCTAAACAGCGCTGGTTGTTGAGGTACGAGTGCCATTTGGCGTCGAAGCTCGTTTGGATCGAACTGTCGAATGTCTTCGCCACCAAACAACACTTGCCCCTGTTGTGGGTCATAAAAGCGTTGCAGCAGTTCGAATAGCGTTGTTTTACCTGCACCAGAAGGGCCGACCAACGCCAACACTTTTCCTTGTTCAGCAGTTAGATTTAACTCTTTGATAGCTGGTTGATTTGGGCGAGAAGGGTAGTTGAAACTCACCGAATTAAAGTTAACCTCAGCAGGCATGTCGGCACGGACAGGCAAATGGTTGCTTGGCGCTTTAATATCACTGGCTACTTGAAGGATCTCAATCAGCCGTTCGGTAGCACCTGCGGCTCTTTGCAATTCACCCATGACTTCGGAAATGGTTGCAGTCGATGAGGCAACCATAATGGCATAAAACACAAATGCGGCTAGGTCACCCGCAGACATTTTTCCGTGAATCACATCGCTGCCGCCTACCCAAAGCATGCCTGCAATCGCGCTGAACACAATCACAATAACGCCTGATATCAGGATCGCTCGCTGCTTTACTCTCTGTCTACCTATTTCATAAGCTTTTTCCACCTCGACAGCGAAAGCCGCTCGTTCATGCGACTCTGAGCTAAAACTTTGCACGGTTTTAATATGTTCTATCGCTTCTCCAGCGTAGCTGCCGACATCGGCCATTGAATCCTGACTTTTGCGAGAGAGCGCACGCACGCGTCGTCCATAAAACAAAATTGGTACCAAAACCAAAGGCACAGAAGCAAGCACAATCAGCGTGAGCTTAACGTTGGTAGCGAATAACATAATGATGGCACCAAAACACATCAAAGCGCTACGCATCGCCATCGAGAACGATGAACCAATAATGCTTTGCAGCAATGTGGTATCGGTAGTCAGGCGCGACATTATGTCGCCACTACTGTTAGTCTCAAAATAGCTCGGATGCAGCGTAATCACATGGTTAAACACTGCAAGGCGAATATCCGCACTAACGCGCTCACCTACGGCAGAGACAAGGTAAAAGCGAAAGAAAGTCCCAATGGCAATACACAATGTGACACCGACAATAAACTGAATCGCATTGGTGAGCTCTTGCAATGATTGCTGAGCAAAGCCTTGGTCGATAAGAATGCGCACTCCATAGCCAACGGATAACGTCAAACTTGCTGTCGCGACAAGGGCAACCAAGGCTGCCGCAACCCGCCATTTATAAGGTGCAATAAAGGTGCTGAGTTTAAGAAGAATGCTGAGGTTTTTGTTATTTTTTCTGCTCATGAGTGACTCACAAAGCGTTTTAGGTACCTGGCATAGTAAGCCAGTTTGGTTGGTGAGACCAGCGATCTACCGCGTTCGGATTAGGAAGTTGAGGAGTTTGATAGAGTAAACATTACTCTATCTGTTTACTTTTAAGTAATCACTTAAGTCACATTGACTACTTACGGAATCCCCATAGGATTGAAATTCAAACTTTCTGATGGGGTTGGTGGCTTCGCAGTTTAAATTAGACATATTTACTCTTTCCTTCATACCGATGACATGATGCCTGAAAATTCCTTTCCAAATAACAACCTTTTGATTGGCAACGGTTGTGGTCACTTCTACACTGCATATTGTTTGAAATAGGCCATCGAAAATACTTAGAACTTTGTTCCTTTTTCTGAAAACAGGATCAAACTTGAATTCCCCATTTGTATTCGTGGTGAAGCTACGTTCGAAAGAATGATTTGCTGACCGAATGTTAAGTACTACATTTGCATTCTTTATGGGAGTATCGTTCTTCGTAATACGTCCTTTTATGCTTGGTGTAAACTCTTGAGCTTCCTTACCAAAAAATAAAAAGCCAACAGCAAAAACAGAAATCAGTACGAGTATGAGTAAAGCTGCAAACTGTTCTAAGAACAGAAAAACATTGTTGATCATCGCTTACAAATCAGTAGTCAGTGAATACACCTCGAATTGTTGCGTATTGTCTCGAATGACTATAGCGAGTATCTAAATCGGTGAGACATAATTCACGATTTTTTTAGAAGTTTTGGAGGATAGAGTGACCCAGGCGATCTTTGTTTTGAAAAAGAAGCACTGCGATAGTGACAGATATAACCAATATCGCATGTATATCGAAAATCACTTAAACGTCGAAGAGACTAGAATCAGCTTTTAGTTCGGAGGGTGTTACGCACGGCTTTTGGCGAGTAGCAGGTCGACTTTTCCTTTGGCTGTTTTACTGACCGTTTGCATCAACTGAAAACTTGGTTTTTCGACGCCTGAGTTTTCTATCCCTTCGACCATTAAGAGCCAAAGCTTGGCTGTCATTTGCGCATCGGCTAGTGCACGGTGGAAAACACCGTCGTTGTCGATATTTTTATAGCGAACAAGTTCACCTAGCTTATGTGATGGGGCTTCTTGAATGAGCCGTCTTGCTACCAGTAAGGAGCAAGCAAACTCACCCGAATAACCACAGTTGATTCGTTCAAGCTCTGCATCTAAAAATCGTTTATCGAAGGACGCGTTGTGAGCGACAAGGTTCTCGCCAGCAATGAACTCACTAAATGACGCCATTACCTCTTCGCAGCTTGGTGCCGATCGCAACATATTGTTGGTAATGCCGGTGTAGTTCTCAATGAAAGAACTCACTCTGAAACCGGGATTCATGAGTTGCTGAAAACTATCGACAACCTCGCCATTGACTAACTTTACTGCACCAATTTCTATTGCGCGATCACCTAAAGTAGGAGAGAGACCTGTGGTTTCAAAGTCGAGTACGACCACAGAGTTTGCTTGAGGCATAAAATTTTCCAGCTGAGTAATATTGCGCAAGAGTATTATTGAAAGCGACAGAAAAAGAAAGGCGAACACAATGGTGAATATCTGTCTATCTTTACTCCACAAAGTCAGTGTTCGTCGTCCACTGTTTATGGACAGGCACGTTCTGGCTTACCCATCGCGGCTTGTGCGGTAGCCTTATATTTCAAATGTTTTTCGGCTTTTCGATTCATTTCAATTAAGCATTAACTTTCGATATAAAATACTGATTATAAATTGATTTTATAAATCCACTTCGGCATCATTCACGGCTTGATTTTAAAGATGAATGTCATCACGGCAAAAAATTAGAACAACTTATAATGCGAGGCTAGGGAACGATGGAACAAATGAAAAATCACTATTTAGAGATACCTGAAGAAAGAAAATTGCGTATTTTTCGTGAAGAAGACGAACGTTTCTACAGCTTTTGGGAAAAAATGCTTGATGAAAAGCAGTCCTTTTATCAACAACCTCTCAAAAGAATGAAAGGCGACGCTTGGTATTCGCTTGATGCATTCTTCACTGCTTCAAAATACGGACAACATCAGGCCTCACCAGCTTATATAAAAAGAGCGCTTGAGTTACTGAATAACGTGTACTTGCTGGCCAATCATTCAGACAA
The DNA here is from genome assembly GCF_033344285.1 of Vibrio sp. 779(2023). Taxonomy (NCBI): domain Bacteria; kingdom Pseudomonadati; phylum Pseudomonadota; class Gammaproteobacteria; order Vibrionales; family Vibrionaceae; genus Vibrio; species Vibrio sp. 779(2023). Next base: position 109,893 of record NZ_JAWPOM010000009.1, on the reverse strand, counting down.
AGTGGTTGAATTCTCCGTTGGGCAACGACATTTTTCGGAAGTAGGTAACCGTTCTATTGCAGGGGGAACGATGGATGCTTGGTTGGATGAAATCTGTTTAGCGATGGCCGCGAGAGATTGGCGCTGCGTAGAGCTGATGACCATCATGGATGAGTCGTTAGTGCGTTTAAAAGATCCATTCGATGTTGCGCTAGTCGAGTTCGTTAACGGTGTATTTAGCAATTCATCAGCGTTACCAGAGTTATTGCAAACTGTGATGGAGAAATCCTCCCCGCAATACTTAGAATCAACCAGAGTGCCATATGTACACTCTTTGTTTATTCCATTTGTGAATGTGTTTGTTGCCATTATCGATGGCGATGAGGCACATTATCAAGAGGCACTGAGGGATGCGTTAGAGGCGCATTACCAGTTCTACATGAATGAAGATGTTCGCTATTCGCCAAAAGGAAATGTTTCTCTGAAACTGACTGGTCTTGCTGCATTAGCATACGATAAGTATGGCTGGACGATTCCAGAAGCCGCATATTTACCGAAATGGCTTGTTTACGGTGAGCATGATCTTCGTTCTGCGTAAATCACTCTTAAGTTAAATCTATGTCCAATCGGAGGTTCAGCATGGAAGCATAAGCAGAAAATGCATCGCGAAAATGCAGTTTACGCCTCCGTTTTAACAAGTTACATTGTTGAAACTTTGATTCAAAGGACAGAACAATGAGTGCCCACCTAAAACAGCTTTGTCATACCCATCTCCCTGGTAATAAAGAAGATTCTCCAGCCGAACACTTTGTGAAAATGGCAAAGTGGTGCGAAGAAAACAACGTCAATCACGATGTCTACGGCGAGGGCGAAACGGTTCAGGCCTTCGAGAAAAAGGTTGCCGATCTGCTGGGTTACGAGGCAGGGCTTTTTGTTGTAACAGGGACGATGACGCAGCCAACAGTGCTCGAAATTGTCACAAGACAAAAGCGTAATCCTATTGTCGCTATGCACGCATCTAGCCATATTCCTGTGTATGAAAAACAAGGCTACCAGCTTCAACATCGTTTTAGTATTTTGCCAGTAGGGAACCCTTATCAAACATGGAAGCTTGAGGATCTCACTGCGTGGCCGGATGAAATCGCAGCCGTTCTTTATGAACTCCCGATGAGAGAAATTGGTGGTCAGCTACCTTCATGGTCAGAACTGGAAGAAATCAAAGCGTACTGCGCCGAAAATGACATTCATCTCCACATGGATGGCGCAAGACTTTGGGAAACCGCAGCTTACTATCAGAAAGAATACCGCGAGATCGCCGCTGGTTTTGATACGACCTATGTTTCACTCTACAAAGGCATCAACGGTATGGGCGGCTCTATGCTGCTTGGCTCAAAGTCGTTCATTGAACTGGCTTCAATGTGGATGAAGCGCCAAGGTGGCAACTTGTATCACAGAACACCTTATGTGGTGTCTGCGGCAATGCAGTTTGATGAAAGGTTGGCAAAAATGCCAGCTCTATTTGAACGAACAAAGCAGATCTACAAGATCATTGAAGAGTTCCAATCTTTGGCGGTAAGACCTACTCAGGCTCAAGCAAACATGTTGCATCTTATCCTGCCATTTAGCTGTGAAGAGTTGAAAGAACTCCAACACACGTTTGCCACGGAAAAGGGCATTTGGTTTGGTAACCCGCAAGTCACGGCACATCCAAATCAATCGATTGTTGAATGGTATGTTGGTGACTACCTGCTCAATCTTGGTGATGACGAATTAAGGTCGTTTTTCAATCAGTTACTCGGTAATAAGGCATAAACTTATCAATATGCGAGCTTACTAACACGCCATACGTGGCACTTCATGTATTCTTAATTGAAGCGAAGAAGAGGATTTATCAATGTCAAAAAGCTCCAAGCTTCACAATGAAGACAAACTGGTTAAGAAGGCACTAGAGATTGGTGGGAAGATGGCGAAGCTACAAGGTTTTGACCTTCCTCAGTCACCACAACCTCTAAGAGTAAAAGCGATTTACCTATTCTTGGTCGATGCAAAACAGATCACGCCATTGCCGGAAAGCAAGCTAGACGGCGCAAGCATCAAACACCGACTGGCAGTATGGATACACAGTGCGTTGCCAGACAACGACCCTCTAAAGTAGAAAACCTCAACAAGTCACACAGGTTGTTAATTAGCAAGGCGAGCCAAATGGTTCGCCTTGTTTGATCTTGGCGAGAGCACCGAGGTCTTTTTGCGTGGCGGTATCATTGATTTACAAAACAGAATCAAAAGGACTAAAGATAAATCCCGAGAAGCGCTACAATGCATGCGTTGCGAGAGTGCAACCAAGAATACTCATTTATAGAAGCCTTGAAGTAACCATACATGTCTAAAGATTTCGAATTCACTACAGAATACACACTCGACAAGCCATTTTTTGCTGAGTGTTATGATCAAACTAGCCAGCCAACGAAGTTCCCACAAGCGTACCTAAAAGGGATGCTGTTTCTTATCTTTGGTGTGGTTTTATTGGAGTTTGAACTGCTACCTAACGGTTACGTCGGTTGGTTCTTTATCGTATTGAGTGTGATTGAAGCGTGCAGCGTTTACTTCAAAAGAACTTGGTGGCTGTGGCGTCAAACCATCAGCTCAAGCCGCGGCAGTAAAGTGGTGTTTGAAGTGAATGCAGATGGCGTACGCTACAAAAGCGGTAAAGTTGACCGCCGCCTCGCTTGGAATGATATCGACCAACTCGAACAAACTGATTTGGGCTTTATCCTTCACCTTGGTAAACAACGCCAATACATCAGCAAATCTTGCTTAAATGAAGAAGCGATCACGTTTATGGTAGAGCGGCACGCGGCATCAAAAGCGAGCTAACAAAAAAAAGCGAGTCCGTGGGTTTGCTTTTTTGATCTTAGGGTTTGATGCTTATGGGGTAGCTCTGATTCAGACTCAAAATCTGAACCACTACACTCGGTGTTTCTGGTTGCGTCTTTCCAGTATATGGACTCCTTAAGTGTGCTGCGGAGTTAGTGTGTAAACTGAACCAAAAAAGTGACAATGAGATAGTTTATTGTGAGCCTACAGTGATGACGCCAACTTCTAGAGCATTTTTGCTCGATTACTATGTTCGGCAAAGGTTTGACATTCGTTAGTTTGTTGGATTTTCCCTAATAAAGTTCATGTGGCCAGTGTTGGACTTATGCGTCTAAAGGTAACTTCTATGCGGAAGAAACTTATTCGATTTGAGGGGGCTATCCATGGGATTGCGATTCGAGCCCCATGGGAGGCGTTCGAAGTTTTAGGGAAAGTAGCCTATGAGAATGGAGTGTACAGCGAGAATCGAACCTACATCATCATCAGCTTGGAAGGGGGCGCAGTTCGGGTTTTGTAAGAGATATTTCCCATTAAATCTATTTAATGTCAATTGTTTAAGTTACTTTCCCAACAGAAATCCAAAAACAGTTGAAACTGTAAACCTACATTTTGGCTCCTAATCACGAATTTGAAAATAGTGAAAAATTCATTATTTTCAAATTCGTTTTGATAAATCGCGCCCCGATTTGGTTAGAAAGTTTCATCTAAAAAGTGCTTAATAAGAATCCCATTTAGCGGCGTTATGTCAATGTCACCAGTTAACTTATGAGGTGATGAGTTCACCTCTAACTAAGCAATCACGTTACTATGTCATTGCAATGGTTAGGTTAACTTAGCAACGATATCGCTTGTTTAGATACTCTGACTAGTCGTCCAATGGTTCTTTCGAAAACCCATCTAATGAATCGGGCGGATAGATCCTCAATGATGGTCCCATAGTGACCGGCAAAAACAAGCATATGGCCTAATAAGCCTTTTAGTTGCTCTTCATTGCGCTTAGATGATTTAGCAACGGCTTCTAGCTTTCTTGAAAGCCAATCATAAAAGGTCAAGCCAGCAATCACGCCTGCTTGAATCGTTACCGTTGACAAAAGAGCCACATCTTTCAAATAGGTGATAAGTGCGCCCTGTATTCTATCGGCCCAATACTCCGAAAAAGAAGCTTGATTTCGTTGCTCATACTTTAGACGGATAGGGGTAAATAAGTGGTCATTCGATTTCCTCTTCAACGCTCCCCAAGAATCCGAGGAAGCAGTGTTTAAGTAACCCGGATTTTTGTTTCTTGCCATCAAATGGGCTGATATGCTTAATCCAGTGCCAGAGTCCAAGCGGTACTCGCCTGTTGAGATTGGAGCATGAATAAATGGCCAAAGCGGTATTTTTGGTACAGGATCAGCACCATGCGTACATCGATAAACACCATCGTTTAGCTTTTCCGATGAGCGTGCGTATGCTTCCAGACCAACTCTAGGAGCGCCAAAGGTGTATAAGGTGGTTCTGACCTTCATCTCACTACGCACCCAATCAGCGCAAAGTGATGCGAGCGCTCCACCTAAGCTGTGCCCAACGCAATGTATACGTTTTGGTTTAGGGTTCATCTGCATAATATACTGCTTCAACTTGGGGCTAAGACTTTGAAAACAATTGTTGAAACCAGCATGAGCGGGCGAACCGTTTGGTGATCCTTTCACCCCTATATTCGCATTTGTGATCCAATCATTAGCATTTTGTGTTCCTCGAATTGAAATGACAATTTCATTCTCAAATGTAGAACCTTTACCAGTGCCAACCACTGCAAACGCCTCTGAAGTTCTCATCAAGCCAGGGATAACTTTACGCAATACCGGTACATTGGATAAACCCGCTACACCGCCTGTAAAACCATCAAATACATCATTTTCAGAAAAAGAAAAGTGATTTGAAAAACTGTTTTTGCCCGGCATGATAAAACGGCCATTATTTTCATAAGCTTTGTAAGGAATATCCGCTATTTCTGAAGCCATTTTTGGTGTTAACTTTGCCATTACGTGTCCTTATTTAGTAATATTTTTTCAGAAAATCCTTTCAAATCACACCTACTAATAATTTCAAGATCGAGGCCATTCTCAACAAATTTATTTTTAAAAAAGTAACGATATTCGTCCGAATTAATCTCACAACTTAAATCAAGAAGATTATCTGAAATAAATTCATAGGGTTTCACGTCAGAAAAGCGAGCCTCTAGTAAGTAGTATTTTTTGCCATCTACAAAAATGTAAATACCAATGTAGCTAGAGGATTCATGAAGGGCAGGTTCTTTAAACGTCTGATAGTGGTATGTAGGTTCGAAATGAAAATAACCATTTTCTGACGTAATTGTCTCGGTGATATAACGGTTTTTAGAAAAAGCCGTGTGTAGATAAACTACCTCGCTAGTAAACGATTTCCCGTCTAAGTATAAGCGACCAGTGATCTCTGAGCTAAGTATGTATTGAAACTTTTTTGATTTGAAGAAATTAAACATATCTGCGTTACAACCTGTTGAGAGCAATAATATTGTGGCACTCATAAGGGAAACCAGTATTTTAGTCATTTGTTTACCAATATTGTACGTAGGTCAACCCATATCCACGCGTGAGACGATACTATGTCCTAATGCTCTCAAGTGCTAGCCTAGGACCGCCCCAATTCTCAAAAATAAGTCATGTCAAAGCTTATATCTAGGCATACTTTAAAAAATAATGTAAATGACATGTCTATTACTTTCATGGGTTAAACATAAGTAGACTCCCTCTGGCAAAAAATACCGAGCTATTCGTTAAAGTACTTATCCACGTCCATTTCGTAAGCTTGCATACTCATTGTCTCATTCTGAATTCTTATCATGAAGATCAGTTAACAATAGCCACCGCGCAGATGGTTGTTTTTTATAACCGATAAAACATGGCGCCATCTCAACTTTTTCAGCACCATTGCTATATCACAGCGAAAATACCTCGAGTTCACTATAAAGCTCATCGATGTGCCTGGGCAGGTTGGAGTGGTGTCAAAGATGAGCTTCCGAAAGCGAATGTTACTCTCGACTGGTTCCATGTAGTGCATTTATTTACACGAGCTGTTGATGACGCTCGAAAACAATGGCACGCAAAAAGCTCTTCGTTGGGTGGTGTTAAAGGATGTTGAGAGTCCGATGACAGATAAGCAAGCACAAGCTTTAGTTGACTAGAGCCAGTAAGAAAAGTCCTAACAACCTTAGAAAAGCACCCAGAGAGAATACTTCCACGTTGGAGCTCGACCTATGCTAATACTGAGAATTTTGACTGACCGAGGCACTGAATACTGTGGCCGTGTTGAACAGCATGATTACCAACTCTACCTAGCTATCAATGATATCGACCAACTCGAACAAACTGATTTGGGCTTTATCCTTCACCTTGGTAAACAACGCCAATACATCAGCAAATCTTGCTTAAACGAAGAAGTGATCGCGTTTATGGTAGAGCAGCACGCAGCATCAAAAGCGAGCTAACCAACTCACATCAAGCTGGAATGAGCGATCGAAAAAGTAGGTGATATATGATCGAACTTTGTAGCAAGTATATCGTCGATTCTGAATCAATTGGGTTTGATGTAGAAAGCTAATAAGGCTTAGAGGTTTCTCTTTCGGACATACTGCTTCGGTGTCATGCGCGCAATCTGCTTACACTCTCTAGTCATGTGTGCTTGATCGGAAAAACCTTGCTCCAGCGCCAATTCCGATAAAGTAAGATCGGGTTGCGCTCGGAGTTGCTCTAAAGTGTGCTTCACTCGTTTAATGCGTTGGTAATGTTTAGGAGTAATCCCCAACCATTTCTGAAAATTGCGCTCTCTCTGGCGCTGACTGATGGTCCCTGTAGGTTGTTCAATAATGTGGCCGACATACTGCGGTTCATATTCCTCAATCAGTGTTTGAACCCAGCGATATAACGTAGAAATCCTTGCATATGGCGAACGCGCTGTTTGCAGAGACTCAAATGTTGCTAGTGCAGAAGAAGCCAAAGGGTGGTCGTCTTGAATCCGCAATAGCTGTTCTAGACGTTTACCAAATAGTTGATAACCAACAGCAGGATGAAAGCGTACGCCAGTCATCACCGTGCCTGGCGGTATGCAGACTTGATGTGCCAGAATGCTCACAGGTAGTAGGACAACCCCTGGCGTTTGCCACTCACCATCCATTTGTACATCATTCTGTAAAATGAATACCACACCTGTACCAGCATCACTGAGTAATTGTTTACGTACGGTTTGCGTCGTATCAGGTTTGACGGATGCTGACCAAATGGCTTGAACATAGCCAGCTAAAGCCTTTTGAGGTTTTAAAATATCAAATTCTAAGTTCAAATGAATCATCCTATTTAACCTCAACTTAAATGAGAAAGTGATACACATGTACTTTTCATCTTATTAAGCTGAGGTATAAGCAGTGGCTTACAAGTAAGAACCGTCAAATAGAATTATCGAGGTTTATAGACTCCAACCTTTGGCTTAAATGCCTTAACTATTCGGTTCCAACTGTTGATCGCGTTGATCGCAATTGTTAGGTTGACCATAGCTTCTTCTCCAAAGGTATTCAAGGTCAGCTGATAGGTATCATCATCTACTGGTAGGCCAGCAGTTAGTAATTCAGCCCAGCCAAGCGCAACGTGTTCTGCATCGCTGTAGAATGGCATATCTTTCCATGCACTAAGCCCCCATATGCGTTCCGGCTTTTCACCTAACTTAAGCGCATCTTTACTATGCATGTCGATACAAAATGCACATTGATTGATTTGCGATATGCGTAACTTAACCAGTTCCCATATGATCATGTTCATAGTTTCTGATTGGCTAAATTGTTCATGGAAGTAAGCTTCCTGAGCGTATAGGATTTCTATTGCTTTTGGCGCTACTTCAATATAGTTGAGTCGTTTTTTCATGGTCATTCTCCTCTGTTTTTTACATAGTAAAAAACGCTCTTAGCAAAAGATTGAAGATTTTCGACATGCACTCAATAAAGTTAGATAAAAGAGTGAACGACGAAAGCGAAAAAATGTACCTATTGGAAACCAAGAAAACTTATGCCAATTAACAAAGTATTGCTCTAAATAATGCGACTTAAGGTTGGCGTCTATTTTTACTCCACCACCTTCCGTAAACGAGCAAAAGGTGCTGAGTTACCTATATACACACCAGCCGCAACGATAAAGACGCCTAAAACATTTTCCCATTGAGCCTGCTCACCAGAAATGAACGAAATCAGTAGAGTGAATAGCGGCATAATATTAAATAATGGAGACATTTTATCTGGACCAAGAACGATAGCACCTTTCATCCAAAAGTAATAAGCGATCAAAGTGCCAAACAGGCTCATGTACGCTATTAGTGATAGGTCTTTAAATGTTATGGCATTTAAGCTACGGCTAAAGTCGCCGTGGTACATCGCTATAGCGACCATTTGAATGGCACCAATACTTAACACCCAACGTAACTGCTGAGTTACTGGGATATGAGATGTTAAACGCTTCGCTAGAATTGTGTATAAACACCCACTAATTAAAGCAAATAACATGTATAGATCACCAATATTACTATTGCTGCTAATAGAATGAATATTTCCCCCTGTAATGACGATTACCACTCCACAAAAACTGATTAGTGCACCTAAAATAGTTTTAACCGAAATGGAAGTTTTGAGAATAAAGCCCGACAACAAGATAGTGACAAGTGGTAGATTTGCCTGAACAACCGCTGCGTTAACTGGGGTAGTAAAGCTCATTGCAGAGAAAATAGAGAAGTTTTGGATAGTTACACCCACGGTTGCTATAACAAACAACGACAACATACTTTTTCGTGTGAGCTTAGCTCCATATGGAGAGCGTTTAGTTCCTCTTATCAGTAAGAGTATTAAAGCTGCAACGGAAAATCGTAACGTCGCTGAATCCAAAGGAGAGACATCGCTATTAATAGCTTTTATTACGTTAAAGTTACTAGACCAAAAAAAGATAGCGACAACAACACCGCACCAAATTGATAAATGCTTAGACATAGATCTTCCTGATAAAAATTAACTTGACGCGATAATGCTATATATTTCATATTTGATTTTTAATAGCCAAATTTAAGAGGGTTAATCCCAAATATGGAATGTCACTCTTTGGATGACCTTTTGTTATTCGTTTCTGTTGCTCGCTATCAAAGCCTAACACAAGCATCTGAGCGTCTTAATGTCCCGTTAGCCACGCTAAGCCGGAAGTTAAAAAGGCTGGAAATAAACTTAAATTGCAGACTATTTAACCGCAGTGCACACCACTTTGCGTTAACAACTGATGGCGAAAAATATTATCAACTCTGTGAGCCGTTACTTCTTAGCTTAAATAATGTGACATCGAGAATTGCGACTGAGCGTCAGTCTTTAAGCGGAACGGTCAAAATATCAGCGCCAATTAACATGACACAGATGTGGTTAAAGCGGTGCGTTTATGAATTTGCAGAGCAACATCCGAAGATATGTATCGATTTAGATGTACAGAATGAAAAAATCAATCTTGTATCTAACCGTGTCGATGTTAGTTTTCGTCTTGGTGATCTTATTGAACAAGACTGGATTGCTCAGAAATTATGGTCGATTCCATTTGCGCTTTGTGCATCACGAAGCTATTTAGAACAACACCAACCGATTACCCATCCTGAACAACTTGTGCATCATCGCCTAATTACGGTAAACAACGACAGCCAATGGAAATTAGTTAATCAAATCACCAATGAAACATTTGATCATCCGCTAAAGTTTCAATTCACTTCAAATGATGTACTACTAGTTAGAGACGCTGTCATCCATGGTTTAGGAATTGCGTGGATTCCAACCTATTACTTTCATGAGCTAAATCTTGATCAACATAACCTGCTGCCTTTGTTGCCAGAATGGCAATGCTCGGGTAAAGAAGTATTCATTATGTATCGAGACCGCGATAAAAGGCCTGCAAGAGTTGATGCATTTATTGAACATGTCTTAAATTGGAAAAATCGCATTCAAATGTTTGCTTGAAAGAGGTTTATCACATTGTGCTGTGCCGGTAACCTCAATTGAAGCTTCATGACTCTGCTTCAATTGAGTTCATTTATTTAACCTCTAAAAGAATCATGAATACATAGGCAGTTAATGGGATTCGAGTTTACCAGTGATTCGGTCAGCTAAAACTCAAGCTAAGTAGAAAGTATTTGCAGTTGTATTTGCCTCTGAAAATCGTTTAGAGCTTTCTCATCCGCGAGGTTCTATAAGAAATTATTAAGGATATATTTGTGTGTGATTTCGTGAAAAAAATTATTGTAGGTTTACTTTTAAGTGCTTCGTCTTTTGTTTCCTTAAGTCAATATGTTCCAGCAATGAATGATAAGAACGGTTATGTAGAACCATTTCAAATGTTTGATAATGTCTATTATGTAGGAGACAAGTGGGTCTCATCATATGCCATTGCTACAGACGACGGACTCGTTATCATTGATACGCTTGACTTCCCTTACTCTGAGTGGATACCTATCAACCTAGAGAAGCTAGGGCTAAAAGATAAGCCAATAACGCACATATTGGTAACTCATGGGCATTCTGACCACGTTGGAGGCGCCCAGTTACTTCAAGAGAAGTATGGTTCCAAAGTCGTGATGACCAAAAGCGCTCATGAACTATCTATACAGCAATCAAACAAAAGCGAAGGTGAGAACAAGTTCCTTCCTCCAAATTTAGACATAGAGATAAAAAGCGATAGCTCTATGGTTATTGGTGGACATGAGTTTAAGTTCTATCTCACACCTGGCCACACGGAAGGTGATTATTCCTTAGACTTCACTGTTGAAGATAATGGCGAACAATATCGTGCTTTTATCGTTGGTGGGCATAGCGTAAGTAGCAATGATCCAGAAGTTATTGGCCAGTTCCTGACTAGCATGGAGAAAATTAGAAAAATTTCACTACAGGCACCTATTGTGAACGTTAACCTTTCGAACCATCCACATAAAAATTTCCTTTTTGAAAATAGGAAGAAGCTCGGCACAAGCGGTAACCCGTTTATCAGTGAGGCAAACTTCTTCATGTTCCTTAAGCAACAAGAAGATTTAGCTAAGGGAAAACTAGAAGAACTATAATACCGTGGTATACAAGCAGCCTTCTTTATTAGGTTAGAGATTTGCTCTTGAGTTATAGCTAAGGCTTTAATAAGTTGCTCAATCAAGATTCGACACTTGTGGTAGCTATATTATTAGTAGGTTCTAGTGACAAAGGCGCTGTGCGTAAACATTCGTATTGTGTGCCTTACACATTTGCAAGGCGTTATGTGCTTTCTAGAAAAGTCTCAAAATAGCGTACAATTAGCGTTTTGACACAGCGGAAATCATCATGGCCAAAACTGTTCAGCAGCAAATCGGAAACATTGCTCTAGTCGTTGAAAATTACGACGATGCTATCGAATTCTATACTCAAAAACTTCAATTCACTCTGGTTGAAGATACCAACCTAGGTGGTGGTAAACGCTGGGTTCAAGTTTCTCCTCCAAACTCCAATGGTACAAACCTACTTTTAGCTCAAGCGAGTACACCGGAGCAAACGCATGCAGTAGGAAATCAAACAGGTGGTCGTGTTTTCCTGTTTCTGCAAACTAATGATTTTTGGCGTGACTACGAGTTGATGAAGAAAAATGGTGTTGTATTTAATGAAGAGCCTCGTGTGGAAGAATACGGGACAGTGGTGGTGTTCCAAGATCTCTATGGTAATAAATGGGACTTACTGCAACTGAACTAGAAACTACATAGCACCTGCATAGCATAGTGTTCATGAGGAGTTTCCAACAAGCCTTTAAGGCTCTGAGATATTAGTGCTAATTCAAAGGTTCTCAGAAGTTACTGTATTTCTAAATCACTTTTGTGCAAACAATAACTAGCCATCATTCCTTCTCGATGTATCAACAAGTGTTAGGGCGGCACACCAAAAACAAAAAGGCGAACCAAACGGTTCGCCTTTGTCGATTTAGAGGCTACAAAAATTAATCTTCGTAGTTATCGATGCTTGGGCATGAACAGATTAGGTTACGGTCGCCGTATACGTTATCTACGCGGTTTACCGTTGGCCAGTACTTCCAAGATTTGGTCGCTTTAGACGGGAAGCAGCCAATCTCGCGAGAGTAAGGGCGGTCCCAATCTTCAGCTGAAAGATCAACTTGTGTGTGTGGCGCGTTAACAAGTGGGTTGTTATCCAGTGGCCATTCACCGTTTTTCACTTTCTCCATTTCTTCGCGGATAGCGATCATCGCATCACAGAAGCGGTCCAGCTCTTCTAGATCTTCCGATTCCGTTGGCTCAACCATTAGCGTGCCCGCTACAGGGAACGACATAGTTGGCGCGTGGAAACCGTAGTCCATTAGACGCTTCGCGATGTCTTCTTCGCTGATACCTGTTTCTTCTTTCAGCGGACGAATGTCGATAATACATTCGTGCGCTACGCGGCCATTTTTGCCACGGTAAAGAACAGGGTAGTGTTGGCGAAGTGTTTCCATCACGTAGTTTGCGTTCAGAATTGCTACTTTTGTTGCATCTGTTAGGCCAGGTTCGCCCATCATTGCGATGTAAGCCCAAGAGATAGGTAGGATAGAAGCGCTACCCATATCTGCTGCTGATACTGCGAAATCTGCGCCTTCTACACCGTCTTCAATATGCCCTGGTAAGAAAGGAGCTAGGTGAGATTTCACACCGATAGGACCCATACCCGGACCGCCACCACCGTGCGGGATGCAGAAGGTTTTGTGTAGGTTTAGGTGAGAAACGTCTGAACCGATGAAGCCTGGTGATGTTAGACCAACCTGCGCGTTCATGTTAGCGCCGTCTAGGTAAACCTGACCGCCAGCGGCATGAACCATTTCACACACTTCTTTCACTTTCTCTTCGTAAACGCCGTGCGTAGAAGGGTAAGTGATCATAATGCTTGATAGGTTGTCTTTGTGTTTCTCGATTTTCGCTGCTAGGTCGTCGATGTCGATGTTGCCTTCTTCATCACACTTAACCACAACCACTTTCATTGACACCATAGATGCTGTCGCAGGGTTAGTACCGTGCGCAGAGCTTGGGATCAAACATACGTTGCGGTGACCTTCGCCACGGCTTTCGTGGTAGCGTTGAATCGCGATAAGGCCTGCGTACTCACCCGATGCACCAGAGTTTGGTTGTAGTGAGAATGCGTCATAGCCAGTGATTTCACATAGCTTTTCTTTAAGGTCTTTTGCGAGTGCTGCGTAACCAGCTGCTTGTTCTGCTGGTGCGAACGGGTGGATCGAACCAAACTCAGGCCAAGTTACTGGAATCATCTCTGCTGCTGCGTTCAGCTTCATCGTACAGCTGCCCAGTGGGATCATGCCGTGCGTGAGTGAGAAGTCTTTGTTCTCTAGCTGTTTTAGGTAACGCATCATCTGTGTTTCGCTGTGGTGCGTGTTAAACACAGGGTGTGTTAGATATTCTGTTGTGCGGCGCAATGCTTCTGGAATGGCTGCAAACTCGTTGCCTGCGATTTCAGTTGATAGTGCTGCGACTTCTTCTTTCACACCGAATACTGCGAATAGGGCTTCTACATCTGCCACGGTTGTGGTTTCGTCGAAGCTCACACCTAGCTGAGTACCCAACTTACGTAGGTTGATGTCTGCGGCTAGTGCTTTCGCGTATAGGTCTTCAGTTTGTGCACCTGTGTTGATAGTGATGGTGTCGAAGAAGCTGTTGTGAGCAAGCTCGAAGCCGCCTTTAGTTAGGCCAGCGGCTAGGATGGCTGTCATGTGGTGCGTACGACGAGCAATCGTGCGTAGACCTTCTGCGCCGTGGTAAACCGCGTAGAAAGACGCCATGTTCGCTAGCAGTGCTTGAGCAGTACAGATGTTTGAAGTCGCTTTTTCACGACGGATGTGCTGTTCACGCGTTTGCATTGCCATACGCAGTGCTTGGTTACCGTTGGTATCGATAGAAACACCGATAACACGCCCAGGCATTGTACGCTTGTGCTTATCACGAGTTGCCATGAAAGCAGCGTGTGGACCGCCGTAACCCATCGGCACGCCAAAACGTTGTGCTGAACCGATTGCTACGTCTGCGCCCATTTCACCTGCAGGTTTAAGTAGGGTAGAAGCAAGAAGGTCCGTTGCTACAGTCACTAGTGTTTTGTTTGCTTGCGCTTTAGCGATGATGTCCGTTAGGTCACGAACTTCACCTGTTGTACTTGGGTATTGAACTAGTGCACCGAACACGTCTTGCTCTGGTAGTGATTCTAAAGAACCAACCAAGACTTCAAAGCCGATGAATTTCGCACGAGTTTTTACCACTTCGATGGTTTGTGGGTGAACGTCGTCAGCAACGAAGAATACGTTGCTCTTGCTTTTACCCGCACGCTTACAAAGTGTCATCGCTTCTGCTGCTGCCGTTGCTTCATCGAGCAATGACGCGTTCGCGATTTCCATACCAGTAAGATCCATCACCATTTGTTGGTAGTTTAGAAGTGCTTCTAAACGACCTTGTGAGATCTCTGGTTGGTAAGGGGTGTAAGCAGTGTACCAGCCCGGGTTTTCCATCACGTTGCGTAGAATCACATTCGGCGTGAAGGTGTTGTAGTAACCCTGACCAATGAATGTACGTTTAACTTGGTTCTGATCGGCGAACTTACGCATTGCTGCCAGCATGTCTGCTTCGCTTTTCGCTTCTGCCAAGCTCATTGGTTGCTCTAGGCGAATTTGTGCTGGTACGGTTTCGTCGATAAGCGAATCTAGGCTAACTGCGTTGATCGCTTCCAACATTTTCTGTTGGTCAGATTTGTTTGGTCCATTGTGGCGAGCAACGAACTCGTTTTGTGTGCTGAGGCTTTGAAGTAATTCAGTCATTGTCCTTTACCTACTCCTTGGTTCGGGTAACGGATTTGCGTTACTGATAAATTAAATTATACGTCCGAACCTAGAAAAAAAGCTGTTCTCTAAACAGGTTAGGGAACAGCTTTCGTCACATCCTAATTACTCTTCTTCGATAGAGTTTAGGTATTCGTCTGCGTCTTTCAGGTTATCTAGTTCAGATACATCAGACATCTTCACTTTTACGATCCAGCCACCTTCGTACGGCTCTTCGTTAATTAGCTCTGGGCTGTCTTCTAGTTCTTCATTGATTTCTACGATTTCACCAGTGATTGGTGCGTAGATGTCTGACGCTGCTTTTACAGATTCAACGAGAGAGAAGCTTTCACCTGCTTCAACTTCGTCTTCTACGTCTGGTAGGTCAACGAATACCACGTCACCTAGCATTTCTTGTGCATGCTCAGAAATACCAATTGTTACTGTGCCGTCACCGTTGTCACGTACCCACTCGTGGCTATCTGCAAACTTCAGTGTTTTGTCCATTGCTTAATCTCCGAATAACTTGTCAGGAATTATTATGATTTCAAAAAAATCGTTTACTGGTATAGAGGAAAGCGACTGCAAAGTTCTTTTACTTCTTTGCGAACGCGTTTTTCAACTTCTGCGTCACCTTCAGGGTTGTTCACTAAACCGTCCAGTACGTCACCAATCCAATTACCGATGAGTTTGAATTCTTCAGCGCCAAAGCCGCGGCTTGTACCCGCAGGCGTTCCTAAACGGATGCCCGATGTAATCATAGGCTTCTCTGTATCGAATGGGATGCCATTTTTGTTACATGTGATCCCAGCACGCTCTAGAGCTTCTTCTGCTTTATTGCCTTTCAACCCTTTCGGACGAAGGTCAACCAGCATTAGGTGCGTGTCTGTGCCACCAGTTACGATGTCGCAACCGCGAGTTTGCAATACTTCCGCTAGGACTTTTGCGTTATTGATCACCGAATCAATATAAGTTTTAAATTCAGGGCCAAGCGCTTCACCAAATGCGACCGCTTTGGCTGCGATAACGTGCATCAGTGGGCCACCTTGTAGGCCAGGGAATACGGCTGAGTTGATTTTCTTAATGATGTCTTCGTGGTTAGTAAGAATCATACCGCCGCGAGGGCCACGCAATGTTTTGTGTGTTGTAGTCGTAACAACGTGTGCGTGTGGCAATGGGCTAGGGTGTGCGCCTGTTGCGATAAGACCAGCGATGTGCGCCATGTCGACCATAAGAATTGCATTTACTTCGTCTGCGATTTCACGGAATTTTGCAAAGTCGATAGTACGTGGAATAGCGCTACCACCTGCGATGATCATTTTAGGTTGGTGCTCAAGTGCTAGCTCACGAACATCTTCGTAGTTAATTTCTAGTGTTTCGCGATCAACACCGTATTGAACTGCATTAAACCATTTACCAGAAAGTGCAGGGCGTGCGCCGTGCGTCAGGTGACCACCTGCGTCTAAAGACATACCAAGAATGGTGTCACCAGGTTGAAGCAGTGCCAGCTTTACTGCGCCGTTTGCTTGTGCCCCTGAGTGTGGTTGAACGTTTGCGTATTCACAATTGAAAAGTTTTTTTGCGCGTTCGATAGCAATGGCTTCCACTGTATCTACGTGCTCACAACCACCATAGTAACGACGACCTGGGTAACCTTCAGCGTATTTGTTTGTTAGGCATGTGCCTTGAGCTTGCATTACCGCTTTAGAAACAATGTTCTCGGAAGCGATAAGTTCAATTTGTTCGTTTTGGCGAGCGGATTCCGCTTGAATTCCAGCAAAGACAGCATCATCTGTCGCAGAGAGGTTGGTAGAGAAAAAGTTTTCCAAGCTGTGGTTAGGGTAACTCTTATTCATGGTAGTTGACCTTCCAAATCTGAAAATGAACCCGCAATAGATGAGTTATGATTTGCGGTTGTGGTTCATTTGTCCTCAAAAACAGCTGAACTGCGTAGCAGAACAGAGTGAACATCCGGCCCTAAATTTGGGCAAAAACTCCGTTGGATGGCGTGTTTCCTTTACCAATCTCTTACGGAAATATGCATCTCTACATCTAACAAGTTGGTAACATAGCGCCTGTGACGGGAACAATCAACCAAAAATTTCCTATAGGAAACAAGATTTCAAAATTTGTTAACAAGAGCACGCTTTAATTCACTTGGTGGACTTCTATCCACTATGTGCTTCATGCACAATGCGAGTAAGACAAAAAATATGGATATCTATAGAGGGATTTATGGCAGAAAGTATTTACGATGAATACCCATCGATGACGTTGGCAAAAGAGCAACATGACCAAAATATCGAGCCGTTAAAACTGGGCCAGCGTATTAAGGATATCCGCTCGAAACTCGGTATCACATTAGAAGAAGCGAGTCAGCGAACCGGGCTTGCTCGATCTACACTGAGCAAAATAGAAAATGAGCAGATCTCCCCGACGTTTCAAGCGATGCAAAAATTGGCACTAGGCTTACAAATTGACATGCCACAACTCTTTGAGCCACCTAGAAAAAAGGTAGCGACAGGGCGCAGGGATGTTACCAAGAAGAATGAAGGTAAACCACACCCAACACAAACCTATGAACATGAACTGCTCGCGACACAACTTTCCAATAAGAAAATGATGCCGTTTAAGAGCCAAATTCGAGCTCGTAGTTTTGATGAATATAAAGACTGGGTTCGTCATGACGGCGAAGAATTTTTACTTATCTTATCTGGCGAGGTTATGTTCTATTCTGAGTTTTACGAACCTGTTGTTTTAAGCGAGGGAGACAGCGTTTATTACGATGCAAATATGGGACATATGTTGACCAGTGTTAGCGAGGAAGATGCGCTCATTTTGTGGGTGACAGCCAAATAGTGATAAATACTTGTAAATTTCCTATAGTGAAAGCAAACGATTGCTGTTGGTGGTCGTTATGATGAAAAGGCGCTTTTTTGATGAGAACTTGCTCATTAAAGCGCTTTTTTTGTACGATTTGTTGTGATTAAAATGTTAAGAGTCACACTTTTGCAAGTCGATCTACGTCTTGTTCGTGCAAAATAGAATGAGCCATGTTTATTATTGGAAACACATCGAATGCCGATAGCATTCTCGGGTCTATCTAAATGGAGACGAAAATGACTCAAGAACTACTGAAAACACCACTACACGCACTTCACGTTGAAGTTGGTGCCAAAATGGTCCCGTTCGCGGGTTACGATATGCCTGTTCAGTATCCTCTAGGCGTAAAGAAGGAACACTTACATACTCGTGATGCGGCAGGTCTGTTTGACGTTTCTCACATGGGACAGCTTCGCCTAATTGGTGACGGTGCAGCTGCGTTCCTAGAAACATTAGTTCCAGTGGATATTGTGGATCTTGAGTCTGGTAAACAGCGTTACGCTTTTTTCACTAATGAAGAGGGCGGCATCATGGACGACTTGATGGTGGCTAACCTAGGCGATCATCTGTTTGTGGTTGTGAACGCAGCATGTAAAGCGCAAGATATCGCACACCTACAAGCGCATTTACCATCTGGTGTTGAGCTAGAAATTATCGAAGACCGAGCTCTACTTGCAATCCAAGGCCCTAAAGCGGCGGCTGTATTGGCGCGTTTTGCACCAGAAGTTTCTGAAATGCTGTTCATGGATATTCGTAAAGTCGATATTTTAGGCGCCGAGTGCATTGTTTCTCGTAGTGGTTATACAGGCGAAGACGGTTACGAAATCTCGGTTCCTGCTGACAAAGCGGAAGAGCTAGCACGTAAACTGACTGCGGAAGATGAAGTTGAATGGATTGGCCTTGGTGCTCGTGATTCACTTCGTCTTGAGTGTGGCCTTTGTCTATACGGTCATGACCTAGACACAACAACAACACCTGTTGAAGCGAGCTTGCTATGGGGTATCCAAAAAGTTCGTCGTATTGGTGGTGAACGTGAAGGTGGTTTCCCTGGCGCAGACATTATTCTTAAGCAGATTGAGACTAAAGATGTGGCGCGTAAGCGTGTGGGTCTAGTAGGTCAAACCAAAGCGCCAGTGCGTGAAGGTGTTGAACTGTTTGATGCTGACGGCGTTAAAATTGGCGTTGTAACCAGCGGTACGGCGGGTCCGAATGCAGGTAAGCCAGTCTCAATGGGTTATGTTCGTGCGGATTTGGCGGCGATTGGTACTGAAGTGTTCGCTGAAGTGCGTGGTAAAATGCTACCAATGACAGTTGAAAAAATGCCGTTCGTACCACAACGTTACTACCGTGGTTAAAACGAATTGAAACAAAAATGCCGAGCTTTGTAGCTCGGCATTTTTTATGTCTTCTTTTCGCTTGTTTACTTTTAGTTTACTGCTTCATCAATAGTACAGCACATATCAATAACGATATCTTCAAGCTTTTCCGGATGAATCATCTCTTCTTTTGGGATCCCAAATTGAGAGGCCATAATGGTATTAAACAATTCCCAATGCTTGATCAGCAGTTTTTCGCGATTATCTGCAATATCCGGCCATGTTTCTTGCATCATTGGCGCGAGACTGACAGCACCATGTGCGAAGATCAACATTTGCCACTTTGATTCCCACTGATCAAATTGTGCATTAGGGTTTTCGCTGTTGTACTGCTCGAAAATTCCGGTAAATATTGCAGCGAACTCATCTTTTGACTTTAAGAAATACTGCAGCAGAGCACCGTCATCGCCTTGTCGAATGGCATCGGCGATCATCTGTACTGGGTGAGGATTGACGAGAGCAAATGCTAGCATGCGAACCATAAACAGATAAATTTTTCTATTCGAAGGTGTGTTCTCCGGCATTTCATTGATGAGTTCAGCCATATAGCACTGCATGAACTCGTCCATTGCATCGCTAACCGCTTGCCAGATTTTCTCTTTGCTGCCGAAGTGGTGACGGATCAAACTATGTGAAACACCAGCCTTTTCACTGATATTGCGCAGCGAGACACGCTCGTAACCAAGTTCACAAAACATATCTGCTGCCACTTTAAGGATCAGACACTTAGTTTGTTCTGCTGCTTCAGCACTTCTACGCCCCTGCTTTCTTTCATTCATAGTTCGAATTTTCCCGAATATTAATCACGCGCTTACTTTTACCAGAAACCGAACGCTTTGACTAATTAATTTGCTATCCACCTGGAAAATATGTTGATCAATTTCAAATTCTGCTTATACTGCACGGCTGTGTAATATATAAAACCTACGGAGAAAGCGGGTGCGAAAACAATATTTAAAGCGCACTTTAGTTGGCGCAGTGGTGACATTAAGTCTTTCTGGGATGCTAACTGGGTGTAATAAAGCCATTTCTGAGCCGTCTGAACCTTTAATCAAACCTGTAAAATTACTGGCGGTGAAAGACCTAGAACTTGAAGACTCGCACGCCTTTTTAGCGCGTATTGATGCAACACATCGCGCGCAGCTTTCTTTTCAGGTTGATGGAGAGGTTGATGAATTACGTGTACGCATGGGTCAAAAAGTCCAAAAAGGTGAAGTGCTCGCAACGTTAGACCCTAAAGATCTTCAGCTTGCGTTAGATGCCGCTCAAGCGCAGTACGCGTTAGCGAAAACACAATGGGACCGCGCGAAAAACCTTTACGGAAAAAAACTCATTAGTACTGATGAGTACGATCAGAAAGAAACTCAATATAAAGCGGCATTGGCGAACTACGAACAAGCTAAAACCGATTTGAGCTATACCAAAATTCACGCACCGTTTGATGGCATTGTGTCATATACCTATGTCAACCCGTTTCAAGTAGTAGCAGAGAAGCAGGAGATCTTGAATCTCATTGATAACACGACGTTGGATGTGTCGTTCACCTTGCCAGTAAGTTATGCGGAATCTGTATCACTTGAGTCACTGCAAAACTCCGATATGTGGGTGACGATGGATAGCGAGCCAGGAAAACGTATCCCTGGGCAATTTAAAGAAATTTCGACGCAGCCAAACATCGATACCAATAGTTATGAGGCGATCGTGACCATCACTCGACCAGAAGATCGCAATTTGCTGACAGGTATGACTGGGCAGGTACACATTGCTAAACAACATGTATCGGACGCGATGACGTTACCTCAGTCTGCTTGGGTCAACAAAAATGGGACGCAAGGTGAAGTTTGGGTAATGGACAGAAGCACGCAGCAGGTCAATAAAGTCACTGTGTCACTTGACGCAGCAGGTGGTGTGAAAGCCGGGCTTGATAACAATGATTACGTTGTTATTGCTGGTGTTGAGAGACTGGTTGAAGGACAAGTGGTGAAAGCTTGGGTTCGTGAGGGAGGCATTTAATGAAACGTTCTCTACTTACGATCTCTGCGATTGCACTTGCAGTTTTAACAGGGTGCAAAAATGAAAACCAAGCTATCGTCGAGCAGCCACTTTTTGTGTCGACTATCTCGGTGGATGCACCAGTAGAAAGTCAACATCGCGCGTTCAAAGGCATAGTAGTGCCTGCAGAGCAAACGCCAATGGCATTTCGCCGCGCTGGGGAAGTTCAGCACGTATTGGTTAAAGCGGGTGACGTTGTGAAGCAGGGGCAAATGATCGCAAAGCTAGATGATAGCAAAGAGAAGCAAGCCGTGAATGACGCAGAAGCACAATACACACTCGCAATTCGTCAGCTTAAACGCGGTGAAGACTTGCATGCACGTCAAATGATTTCAAAAGCGGAACTTGATGAGCTAACCGCCAATAAAGAGCTAGCTGAGGCTACTTTCTATAACGCGACCAATCAATTGAATTACACCCGTTTATTCGCCCCGTTCGCCGGTAAAGTATCTGATGTTTTCAAAGAACGTTTTGAGCGTGTGGCAATTGGTGAACCCGTGTTAAACCTATACCAAAACGATTTGGTTTACGTGCGTATTGAGCTTTCCGACAATGTTTTAGCGATGGTAGACCCAAACTCAGACAGCATGAGCTACAAGCCTAGAGCAACCTTCTCCGGCATCGATGGCAGATTTGCTTTGGACTATTTAGAGCACACAAGTGAACCCAACGCTGAAACTCAAACCTACGAAATGTACTTGACGATGCCACAGCCAAAAACAGAGATATTGCCGGGAACCAGCGTAAGCGTTTTGGTCGATATGGTGAAGGCGGGCATTACCTCTATTGATGGTTACAGTGTTCCTGTCACGGCGCTTCAAGCAGGCAGTGAAGGGAATGAGTTCTTTGTGTGGAAAAAAGAAGGTGACATTGTCACACGAGTGCCTGTCATGATTTCTCAAGTGAATGGCAATGGAGCCATTGTGTCGTCAGGTGTTAGCCAGGGCGATATTCTGATTAATTCAAATCTGCGTAAATTACGCGAAGGTAAACATGTGGATGTTGTGGAGAATAACCAATAATGAACATTGCTGAGTATTCAATAAAAAACAAAGTCATCAGCTGGTTGTTCATTATTATCCTTGCTGTTGGTGGTTTAACGTCATTTTTGGAGCTTGGACGATTAGAAGACCCGGCATTTACGATCAAAGATGCCATGATCATCTCAACATACCCTGGCGCGACGTCAAAAGAAGTTGAAGAAGAGCTGACGTATCCTCTAGAAAAAGAGATTCGAAAACTCCCTTATATCGACAAAATTACCTCTACGTCTTCTAATGGTATGTCTCAAATAACGGTGAGCATGGAAATGGACTATGGTCCTGATGAACTGCCGCAAATTTGGGATGAAATGCGCCGTAAAATTAATGATTTACGACCATCATTGCCTCAAGGTGTTCAGTCTTTACAGATCATTGATGATTTCGGTGACGTTTATGGCGTGATGTTAATGCTCACTGGTGACGATTACGACTATGTAGAGCTGAAACGTTATGCGGATTACCTGACCCGTGAAATCGAGCTTGTTGATGGTGTTGGTAAGGTAGACATCACGGGCGATCAGCAAGAAATGCTATTCGTTGAGATCTCACTTGATCGCCTTGCTGCACTGAACTTAGACATGAATGTGGTTTCGAGCTTGTTGAACCAGCAAAACAATGTGGTTTCAGCAGGGGAAGTGATGGTCAATGGCGAAAGCCTTGTTATTCGCCCAAGCGGCACCTTAAACACTGTAGAAGCACTAGAAAATCTGATCATTCATGGCCGTGACACAGGAAATCTAATTCGTCTAAAAGACGTAGCAACGATTTCTCGCGGTATTCAAGAGAAGCCAGGCAACGTCGTACTCTTTAACGGTCAAAAAGCGATTAATATCGGTATCTCGTTTGCATCGGGTGTGAACGTGGTTGAGGTTGGTGAACGTTTGGATGCGGAGCTCGCGAGCCTTGAGTCTATCAAGCCTGCTGGCATCGATATGAACTACTTTTACAACCAAGCCAATGAGGTGGATGAATCTGTTAAAGCGTTTGTAATTAGTCTAGCGGAGGCAGTGGCGATCGTAATCATTGTGTTGCTGTTTACTATGGGTTTACGCAGTGGTGTCATCATTGGAGTTGTGTTGTTATTGACGGTATTTGGTACCTTCATTTTGATGAATTACAACAACATCGAACTGCATCGTATTTCTCTTGGCGCGTTAATTATTGCCTTAGGTATGC
This sequence comes from Vibrio sp. 779(2023), assembly GCF_033344285.1. Classification (NCBI taxonomy): domain Bacteria; kingdom Pseudomonadati; phylum Pseudomonadota; class Gammaproteobacteria; order Vibrionales; family Vibrionaceae; genus Vibrio; species Vibrio sp. 779(2023). The sequence goes on along the minus strand of NZ_JAWPOM010000009.1, from coordinate 86,616 downwards.
TGGTTGATAACGCGATTGTTGTCGTGGAAGGCATATTGGTTGGCCTAAAGAAAGGGCGTACCAAAGTTCAAGCGGCTGTCGATATTGTAAAGCAAACACAATGGCCTTTGCTGGGCGCGACTGTTATTGCAATTACGGCTTTTGCACCTATCGGCTTGTCGCAAGATGCGACAGGTGAGTTCATGGGCTCTCTATTCTGGGTGCTGTGTTTCTCACTATTTTTAAGCTGGATTACCGCTATTACACTGACGCCTTTCCTTGCCGATCTTTTGTTGAAAGAGGAAAACAAAGAGCAAGGTACTAGCGAAGATGATCCTTATAAAGGCTGGTTGTTTGTCGTATTTGGGGCATCGCTGAAATTTGCATTGCGATTCCGCTGGCTTACCGTTGCTGGCATGGTGGCGCTATTAGTGGGTGCTGTCGTGGCATTTGGTAATGTAAAACAGCAGTTCTTCCCACCATCGAATACGCCGATGTTCTACGTGGATATGTGGATGCCAGAGGGTACTGACATCCGTGAAACGATCAAAAAAGCTGAAGAGGTCGAAAGCTACATTCGTCAGCAAGATGATATTGACTTTGTTTCTGCTTCGATTGGGCAGGGCCTACAGCGTTTTGCTTTAACCTATCAACCAGAAAAAAGTTACGAAGCGTACGCTCAGTTCCAAGTTCGCGCGACTGATCGTGAGAAAATGTTTGGTTTACTGCATAAGTTAGATGAGAATCTGGCGAAAACATTTGATGCGCCTACGTTCCAGTTTAAATTGATGGAATTTGGTCCATCACCAGCGTCTAAGATCGAAGCGCGTATTACTGGCCCTGATCCACAAGTTTTACGTGACTTGGCGGTGCAAGTTGAAGACATCCTTCATACCGATCCTGGTGCCCGAAACATTCGTCACGATTGGCGAGAGCGCACCAAGGAACTTGTACCCGTTTTCAATGAGTCTAAAGCTCGTCGCTTAGGTATTTCGAAAGAAGATCTTTCAAGCACACTGCAAATGGCGTTTGGTGGTAGCACCTTAGGTTACTTGCGTGATGGTACACATACGTTGCCAATTATGACACGCCTTCCTGAAGAAGAACGCGTAGATTTTGAATCACTACAAAACGTGACCATTTGGAGTCCTTCGTTGCAAACGTATATTCCGGTTGATCAAGTGATTGATGGCGTTCAACTGGATTGGAGTGAGCCGCTAATTCAGCGTCGTGACCGTAAGCGTACGTTAACCGTTCTCGCGGACCATGATGTGTTGAGTGACGACACGGCAGCAAGCTTATTTGCTCGTGTACAGCCTAAAGTGATGGCATTGCATGTTCCAGAAGGGTACGAAATCACATGGGGTGGTGAGTACGAATCATCCAAAGATGCACAAGAAGGCCTATTCGGTTCATTGCCGATGGGTTACTTGTTGATGTTCATCATTACTATTTTACTGTTTAACTCAATCAAAAAGCCGTTGGTCATTTGGTTCACCGTTCCGTTAGCGATCATTGGCGTTGCTTTTGGTTTGCTTACCACGAACATGCCGTTCAGTTTTACAGCATTCCTTGGTTTGTTAAGCCTAAGTGGCATGATTTTGAAAAACGGTATTGTGTTGCTTGACCAAATTAACCTTGAGTTGGAGTCAGGTAAAGATCCTTACCTCGCGATTGTCGATAGTGCGATAAGCCGCGTTCGTCCGGTAAGTATGGCTGCGCTAACGACTATCTTGGGGATGATTCCACTGGTCTTCGATGCCTTCTTTGGCTCGATGGCAATAACGATTATGGCAGGTCTTGGTTTTGCTACTGTACTGACACTGATAGTGGTGCCAGTGATGTTTGCAATTCTGTTTAGGGTAAAACCGACCACTGCATAGGGACTCCTGGCTATTTGCCAGCTTCCTGCCTAGCCCTGAAGGTTTTCTTCGGGGCTTTTTTGATCTTACTAATATATACCAAACCATTCATTTGCTTGATTTTAATGATTTTCTTACGATTACAATGCAAATCATGCGTATACTGATGTAACGACACATCAAAGATTGAGATTACATGAATAAGCGCATATTAAACGGACTCTTCTTCGTTGGTTCTTTCACCTTGGTTGGCTGCACCGCGACGGATAGCATGCCGACACAAACCAAACAACCTGCCCCTAAAGTCAACAGTGTTAGTGCTGAAGTCATTTCCAGTTGGATTGATAGTAAGGTTTTAGCCCCTGAAGGGCTGTCGCTCGAGCAAGACAATCTACGTTATCTATCGGGTAGCGCCGACCTAAACAGCGACGGCAAGGCAGAACACATAGTGTTGCTTCAAGATCGCTATTTCTGTGGTAGTGGTGGCTGCTCTGCATATATGTTTGATAATGAGGGAAACGTTATTAATCGAATGTCGGTAACTCGCACGCCTATTGTACTAGCCGACAGTTACAGTAATGGTTGGCAGGACTTTATCGTTTGGAGTAATGGCTCATATCGACTCATGAGTTACAACGGTGAGTCTTATCCAAGTAACCCGTCACTAGAGCCAAAGGTGGATCGAGACGCTAACCAGCAGGCGGCAATCGCAAATGTAATGGCGACAGAGCTTTATCAGCAAGACGGCTATGACATTCTGCCCGCAGAGTCAAAAACCTTGTGGACGCCAGCTAACGTTTACCACTTTACCTTCAAGCACTACGGTGATCCGCATAGCGCTTATCAAGCAACGGTGGATATGAGCAGTGGGGAAGTAGACATTGTAGCCGTTCCGGCTGCGGAATAAAAAACACCTCCCTTAACCGGAATTAAAGGGAGGTGCTAAATGCCAAATTCGAGGGTGGCATTGTTAACCGGAGTCGCTCTAATTAAGCTGCGACTTCTTGCTTCGCTTCTGCTTTGCTTTTTAAGAATGCGTAAGTAAAGCCAGTTACCGCTGTACCCGCTGCAATAGCCACTAAATACATTAATACTGGTGAAATTGCGTTAGGAATTAGCAGCACGAATAGACCGCCGTGTGGTGCCATTAATTTCGCACCGAATAGCATCGATAGGGCACCAGTAAGCGCGCCACCTGCCATACAAGATGGAATCACGCGCATTGGATCTTTCGCAGCAAATGGAATTGCGCCTTCAGAGATGAAACACAGGCCCAAGACAAATGATGCTTTACCAGCCTCACGTTCATTTTGTTCAAATTTGTTCTTCGCAATGAAGGTCGCTAAACCCATACCTAGCGCAGGAACCATACCTGCGGCCATGATTGCCGCCATTGGTGCGTAAGTTTGTGAAGCCAGAAGGCCAACACCAAATGCGTAAGCGGCTTTGTTTACCGGGCCTCCTAGGTCGAAGCACATCATTGCGCCAAGGATAATACCCAGTAGTACTGCACTGTCAGAACCCATGTTGTTTAGGAAGTCAGTCAGGCCGTTCATGATGCCTGAAACTGGGCCGCCTACGATGTAGATCATGACAAGGCCAGTGAACAATGTTGCTACAAATGGAATGATCAGAATTGGTTTAAGCGCTTCCATCGATTGTGGGAGTTTTACTTTGTCCGCAAGGAGCTTCGCTGCATAACCGGCAATGAAGCCAGCTGCGATACCACCTAGGAAACCAGCACCCGTTGAACTTGCTAGCATACCGCCAACAAGACCAGGAGCCAGACCCGGACGGTCAGCAATTGAGAACGCGATGTAACCAGCAAGTACAGGAATCATCAATGCGAATGCAGAGCCACCACCAATGTTCATCAAGGCTGCTGCTAGTGTGCCTTCTTCTTTAAATGCTTCAATACCGAACACGAAAGATAGAGCGATGATCAAACCACCTGCAACGACGACAGGAAGCATGTGCGAAACACCCGTCATTAGGTGTTTGTAAGCGCCTTTTTTCTCTTCGGTGGAAGATGAAGAGTTAGCTGAACCAGAATGTTGATACACCGTGGCTTGCTCGAATGCTTTGTCCATCTCTTCGGCTGTTTTCTTCAGAGCTGGACCTGTTTTCGTGCGGTACATCTTTTTGCCGTTAAAGCGATCAAGTGGCACTTCAATATCCGCAGCAATGATCACCAGATCGGCGTCTGCAATTTCTTGCTCAGTCAGTTGGTTTTTAGCGCCAACTGAACCACGAGTTTCCACCTTGATTTGATGGCCACGACGCTTGCCTTCTTCTTCTAAAGCTTCTGCCGCCATAAAGGTATGCGCAACGCCAGTAGGGCATGCCGTGATTGCAACAATCTTCTTTGATGCTGATGTTGTATCTGTAGTGATAGGGGCTGCAAGTGTGGTTGCTTTTTCAAGTAAAGTGGCGTTTTCAACCGCTTGCTGGAGAAACGCAGTTGCGTCTTTTGCTACTTCGCTAATTTCCGCTTGGTAAACCTTTTTTCCTACAAAACGAGAAGTGTCGACGCTAGTATTTGCCGCAATGACAATGACTTCTGCTTGTTCAACGTCAGCTTCCGTCAATAGTGTTGGTTCAACCACACTTGATTGACATTCTATTTTGGCATTCCAGTTTAATTTTGCGGCGGCTTGTTCTAGTAATCCTGCCGCAAGGATGCTATTTGCTACACCGCTCGGACAGGCAGTAATAATGGCAATATTCATACGATAACCTTCTGTTCCTTAGTTTTGTTCTAAGTTTGTAATAGGGTAAAGCGCGCTAACTTCAGTTTGTCGCTTGATATTTTCCAGTTCTTCCTGACTGGTTAGCCCTACGCCAACTTGACTAACTGCCAAAGCAGAAAGTGCCGTAGCGAAGCGCAATAAATCGTTTTTAGGCATCAGTTGCATGTGGCCCCAACACAAGCCAGCGACCAGCGTATCGCCTGCGCCAACGGTGCTCACTACATTCATTCGAGGTGGTTTTGCACTAAGCCATTCGCCTTGGTTGAGCCACATAACACCGTCAGGTCCCATAGAAACCACGATGTTTTCTATGCCTTTGTCGCTCAGTGTTTGCGCAGCAGCTTGGCATTGTTCTGGCGTTGAAAGGTGCTCGCCGACAAAGTCACTTAGCTCTTCGTCGTTTGGTTTGATCAACCAAGGATGAGCGTCGATGCCTGCGCGTAGTGCTGCTTTGCTGCTATCGAACAACACTTTCTTGCCTTGCTGATGCAGCTTCTCAATCCATGCTGCGCATTGCTCTGCAGTAACACCGACCGGTAGGCTGCCTGCCAATACAAAGTAATCATGCGTCTCCGCTAGACGAAATAGTGTCTCCTCAAAGCGAGTAATTTCGTCGGCAGCTACTTGAACGCCAGGGAAGTTGATATCACTGACGTTGCCATTGGCCTCAACCAGCTTAACGTTGATACGAGTGGCACCCTTTACTTCCACAAATTCATTCTTAACGTTGATGTCATTGAAAAGCTGATGAAATAGCTCAGGGTTATCTTTACCGAGAAAGCCGGTAACCGTGACGTCTGCGCCTAAATCGCTCAATACTTTTGCTACGTTGACACCTTTACCAGCAGCGTGGAGATTGCTTTGCTGTACTAAGCTCACGGAACCAACGTTTAGTTCATTTACTGAACCTGTTAAATCCAATGCTGGGTTGAGCGTAATAGTGACAACCTTATTTGTTTTGTTTGTCATATCGGATCCTTAACCTTCACCAAGGCCAGAAGCGATTGCATTTCCGATAGACTCCAAGGCTTGCGGCGCATCAGGGCCTTCTGCTGTAAATTGAAGTTGGTGACCGTGCTTAACGCCCAGCGCGATAACTTTCATTAGGCTCTTCGCGTTTACTGCTTTTCCATCTCCGTCTAGGTTGGCAACACGTATAGTGGATTCAAACTTTTTCGCTTCTGCGACTAACATTGCCCCCGGACGAGCATGTAGGCCGTGAGAGTTTTTGATTTTAAATACAGCGGTATTGCCTTCTTCTGAAGATGCGGCTGTGACTTCTTCACCTTTGAACAAAGCAAGAATCTGTTCTACTGATGCATCTAAAAGCTTGCCGTGTTCATTGTTAAACACAATATTAGAAAGCGTTTTTAGGATAGGTTGGTGAGCATTGTTACATGCTGCGAACGCGAAAAGTGCACGCACTTTTTGACCTTCATATTCGCAGTCGTTTGCCGTCGAGACAAATGACACACCTGTGCGAGTGACATGTTTGTCACTGCCAATTAACCACAGGCCATTACCTAAGTGAGTTGGTTGTTTGGTAACGAGATCGGCAACGAATTCGTTATCAGCACATCCCGTATTTTTCAACAGACCACCTGCAACAGCACTAATCTGTAGCATGTCACTCGCAGGGAACATCAGTTGAATTAAAGAAGCGTCAAAGTCTGCTTCAAGCTGAACATCACCGTGCAGTAGGGCGATGATCTCGTCTTCGTTTTTTGCATTACGCAGACGCTCTTCTACGCCATCTGCGCCTAGCACTTTGGTGAGCTGTTTAAGAATACCAAGGTGCTCATCAGATTTAGCTGCGATACCGATAGCGACGAACACAGTATTGCCATCACCCCAGTCGACACCTTGTGGGAAGTGATGCACAGCAACACCCGTTGTTTTCACCATTGTACGAGTGTCGGTTGTACCGTGCGGTATGGCGATACCGTTCCCCAAAAACGTAGAGTTTTGGTTTTCACGGTTTAGCATGCCTTCAACGTAACCGCGTTCAACTAGGCCTTTATCAGTCAGGCTATGAGCAATACTCTTTATTGCTTCAAACTTATCTGTCGCTGATTGCGAGAGGGTAATGTCGTTCTTATTTAGCTTAAGCATGGTGCTTCTCCAGCCTTAAGGTATCAATTTAAAAATGTATTCTGTGTGAGAAGTTGAACGCCGCTTCTTCTGAGCGCTTATCACTCCTCAAACCTTTTATCTTTCAAGCTAAATCGATTCAGCTTGTTGGTAAATTTTTTAAAAGACTCAGAAAAACTGTTTTAAAAACTGACGTTAACAAACGAGCCTTTGCCGCTGTCCTATAGCCTAGCTCACAAATTGGTTTGTTGCGTGTTCGGGTGATTTACGTCAATTTTTAAGTTTTGCTGAATCCTTTCAGCTTTTATACTGAATCGGTTCAGCTTATAATTCAACTTATCGAAAGATCGTTGATGTATTAATATGATCGCGCGCACAGAATAAGGTTTAGAATATGACACTGGATGAAATAGCCAAATTAGCGGGTGTTTCTAAGACAACTGCAAGCTATGTGATTAACGGAAAAGCGCAGAAATACCGCATCAGCGAGAAGACTCAGAAAAAGGTGATGGCCGTTGTAGATGAGTACAATTATAAGCCAGATCATGCGGCGTCTTCCTTGCGGGCAGGTAATTCACGCTCATTTGGGCTTATCATCCCAGACTTAGAGAACACCAGTTATGCGCGTCTTGCAAAGCTGATAGAGCAGAACTCTCGGAAAGCGGGGTACCAAATTTTGATTGGCTGCTCTGATGATGATCCTGATACAGAGCAAAAGGTGGCGGAAGCATTAGTCAGTCGTCGCATTGATGCGTTGTTTGTGGCAAGTGGTATGCCCACTGCAAACGAGTATTACCTTAAGTTGCAAAATTCTGGTACGCCAGTTATCGCGCTAGACCGTCCAATGGATGATGAGCACTTTTGTTGTGTCATCAGCGAAGATTTTGATGCCGCACTTGAACTCACTCAGTCAGTACTGTCAGAGGATATTAAGTCCATTGGCTTAATCGGTGCATTGCAAGATCTTCAAGTCTCAAAAGAGCGTGAGCTCGGTTTTCTATCTGCTTCTCAACAAGGTGGCAAAACGGCAACAGTGGGTTATGGACAACACTTCTCCCGGGAAGAAGGCAAGAAAGTCTTAGAGAGATGGTTAATAGAGAACGCATTGCCGGATGCCATTGTTACAACGTCATACACACTGTTAGAAGGTGTGTTGGATGTAATGCTAGAAAAACCAGAACTGATGGGAAAGGTGCGTTTAGCGACATTTGGTGATAATCGACTGCTGGACTTCTTGCCTGTGAAAATCAACTCTTTGCCTCAACAGTTTGAGTTGATCGCGGACAGCGCAATGGAGTTAGCACTCAACGCTTCCGCCAAGCGTTACAAGCCTGGCGTAGAACTTATCCCGCGTAAAATTGTGAAACGTCACTAAGTAACTAAATAGGTTGCTCAAAGCTTTACTTCAGCCGTCAGCGCCACAAATGCGTGGTCGCTGGCGTTTTTATCTCTGTCATAAATCGGGTTGATCAGATGTTGGTTAGACACCTGATAGTCAACAACCTCGGCAACCGATATATCTGATAAGGTGTCAAACTCTTGTGAGAGCAAGATATAGTCGAGTACGTTCCCAGTGGAAAAATGATAATGCGTGGCGGGGCGTTCATCCTTCTGAGCGTCACTTTGCAATAACCAACCATCTTTGAGTTGTAATTCAGTGACGCTGTCACCAGTATTGGATACCAATGCGCTGTTAACGCTGATAGGAGTGATAGGTTGATTCATATCGCCCATTAACACTGTCGGCATTGGTTTTTTTCGATACCTCTTTTGCATCGCGTCTCTTAACATCGCTGCTTCCCAGCCTCTTTGCTGGGTGGATAACCAGCGCCCAATAATCGTGCTAGACGTTTCTGGTTGTTCTGAGTCGGCCGGGCGTTGAGATTTCAGGTGCGTTACGTAAACGGCGATATGACCAAGTACAGGATGTATTACTTGGGCATAGATAGGTTTGCGACTGAACTCTGGAGCAACACTTACTCCAAAAGGCTCAAGCGTTGCTAAGTCAAACTCTACCGCTTGTACTTTTTCTATTGGAAACCGAGAGGCGATTGCCACAACAGGGCTTGAGTAAATGTACTCATCCTCAACATGTGGGGTGTCAACGGTCGCAAAGTAGGGGTAGCCGATGGTTGAAAAGAATGCCTGGGTCTTCTCGATACTGAACACTTCTTGTAAGCCAATCACGTCGCCTTCCAGTTTTTCAACTTGACGTTGCGTCCACGAAAGTTTGTCTCGCCATTGCTCTAACGAGTATATGTTCTCGAAATCATAGTAGGCGTTAGGCGGTGCGACAAAATTAAACAAGTTCGCAGTGACAAAGGTAATTCTACTTGGTTGAGACAAAGTATTCACTCTTTTCAACAATAACTTAGAGAGTATATACCTTCAGGTTGCGTAATTGCAGCTTCGTTTGAGCTACGCATCGGTATACAAGCTAACGAGCGACAAGTTAAATGGGTTAAGAGGTGCTCAAATGCCAAGGCGAATCGGTGATTGAACATCGGCAGAGGTTTCTATTTTTAAGCATTGCGTTTAAAATTCAGGGCATCAAATAGTAAGAGTAAGTAACATGACCCAAGATTACGACCACGAAGAGTATTTAGAAGGCGAAGAGATTGAGATCGAAGCGATTGGCATCGATGTTGATGCGCATCCAATCGAACTATACAAGCTTTTTAAAATCGCAAACTTGGTCAGCGGTGGCGGCGAAGCAAAACATATCATCGAGGAAGGCTATGTCGCGGTGAATGGTGAACTAGAAACACGTAAGCGCCGCAAGATGTATGATGGTGACTTTTTCGAGTTTAACCAGGAATATTATGTTGTGGTTTGCGATGCGCCAGTAACCGAACCTGAAACGGCAGAGCAAAAAGCAGAAAAGAAAGCGAAAAAAGAAGCACAGTCTTCTCGTAAAGATAAGTCTCGTCAAAGTAAGTCACCCAAAGCCTCTGGGCCTAAATCAACAGGCCGTAAAGCGGCACATAAAGAGCGTAAAGCGCAGAAAGAAGCGTTGTCTCAGTCTGCTAAGAAAGGCAAAAAAGAAGACAAACCGCAAGCCACTCGTGATCCGAAGAGCGGACGTAATTCTATTGATTTTTTCTAGGGAAATGAACGCTTAACTAAATAAGTGACATCTGAGTAAAACTAAAAAGCGCCGAGCATATTATATCGGCGCTTTTTTGGTTTCACTGTGCTGTAAGTGGGTAGTGTTAATGCACTGTCGTCTCGATGTTTAGGCTATCTGTCCAGTGATGAATGGCACAAGGCTTTCCTAAGTAAAAGCCTTGGTAATAATCCAAATTAAGTTGATACATAGCTTGTAGTTGCACGTCTTCTTCAACCCCTTCTATAATGACTTTTGCTCCCATATGATCCGCTAGATCAACGGCGCTATGTATGGAAAAGGTTTCTCCGGCGCAGTAGTCTAGCAAATAGGAACGATCGATTTTGATGATGTCAGGGCAGAGCTGCTGAACACGTGCGATATCAGAATGTTGGGCGCCAAAATCATCGATAGCAAAGATAAAACCATTCGCTTTCATTAACTGTACGGCTTTGATTAATAAATCCGTATCTCCGCATGACTCTTCGACTACTTCAAAAACTACGTCTGATGGGCTCATACCAAGTTCGGAAAGGCGTTTGTAAAGCAGGCCGTTATCTTTAAAGCCCATGTCTTTGGTTAGTGTGAGTAGCGTTTGAGGCATGACGTTAAGAAACAGTTTGATCGGCGTCCCTGCGAAATAGCGTGCAAAATTTCGAATGTGCATTGCTCTAGATAAAAACTCTACACATAAGCGAAAGTAGGGATCAAGACCACTATTGGCCAGAAATACATCAGGACGAATTAGGGAACCATCAATGCCACGAATACGCAGTAAGGCTTCCATACCAATAATACGTTGGCGTCTATCAAAAATTGGCTGATAAACACTGTGAAAAGTGAATTGATTGAGAACTACGTAATATTCACCAAGATTATCTTGTTTTATGTATCGCTCGTAGTCGGATTGATTCTTTAACTCCATGAAAAACGCCGAAAATTTAGCATCTTGCCAATGTAACAGGGTGCAATTCTGATTTGAAGAATCAAAAGTGCCTAATTACATATGCGGTTGAGTTAATTTGAAATGGCTTCCGATTTTGCTTCAATATGGCGAAAAATAAGTGACAGACCAAAACAGATTAAGAAGTAAGCAAGGCCGACAATCAGCCAAATTTCAAATATATACCCTGATGAATTTGCCATCTCTGTCCCAACAAATGTCATTTCTTGTATCGAAATCAGTGAAACAATAGAGGTGTCTTTCACCAAAGCGATGGTTTGACCGGCAAGTGCAGGTGTTATTGATTTAAGCACCTGTGGCGCGATAACAAATCGGTATTTCACCCATCGAGACAAGCCCAATGAGTCAGCCGCTTCCCACTGACCTTGGTCGATACTTTGTAAACCACCGCGCACAACTTCTGCAATGTAGGCAGAAGAGAGTAAGCCGACACATAACACGCCAGAGGCAAGGTTTTCCCAAAGGTTCGAAGGCCCAAACAGAAAGCGCTGTAGCGCATTTGGTTCGCCGTTGTAGTTTCGTAGAAGATCTTCCAAACCGAGTAACGGGATCAATTGGTTAGAAATGAAAAAGTAGAAAATAAAAACAAACACCAACGGAGGGATGTTTCTCACTAACTGGATAAACGCATTGGCAGGTGTGCGCAACCAAACGGAACGAGAGAAGCGTGCTAAGCCTAACAAAGTGCCAAACACTAATGCGAAGCTGATGCCCCAAATACTGAGCCTTAACGTCGAAATCAAACCTTGGAAGAAGTAGGGCAAACCACCATCTGCTCTAGGCGTGAAAAGTAATTCAAGCGCCTCTTTCCACTGCCACAAATAATGCACACCAACAGCGGACCGATGGTACAGCCAAACACCACCGATACCGGACATAACAAGTAGTACCCAGTCTAGTGTGTTTAATTGCGGTAAAAGGTAGCCTGTGCTGGATTTCGCGGGTGCTGTGCGAGTGGTAGTGTGTTCGCCCAAAAATTTGACTCCGATAAGTTATGGAAAAGTAAAATGGATGATTGGAGAGTATAGGCTCGCGGCGTCCACGAGCCATTTAGATTACTGGCCTTGTGCGACTTGATCTTGCCAATCTAATGTCGAGAACCAGTATTCATAACGTTGTTTTAACCATCCATCTTGGGTTCTTGCTTCAATCCATTTATTGAAAAAGGCCTTTTTATCTTCTTCCCCCAAGCGAACTGCAAAGGCTTCGTTACCTTGTGATAGTCGCTCAGAGAATGGAAGGAATAGTTTGTCGCTGTGTTTCACTGTCTCATGTTCTGGTTTTGGGCTAGAAGCAATGACCGCGTGGGCGTTACCATTCAGCACCTCTTGGAACGCTTGCGCGTCGTCATCAAATTGCAGGATCTTCGCTTTCGGGAAGGTTTCTCTGGCTACTTGAACGGTGAATGCGCCGCGACGAGCCGCAATTTTTACGCGTCGTGAGTCAAAATCCGAAAATTCGCTAAAACCAGAGGCGAGTTCTTTGTTTGCTGCTACTTGAACGCCTGAGTGCGAGTAGGGCTCAGTAAACAAGACGCTTTTGGAACGCTCAGGCGTAACCGACATGCCACCGATGATCACGTCGAACTTTTTCGCCAGTAGTGCGGGAATAATGCCATCCCACGCAGTCGGTACGAATTCCACTTTCAAACCTGAATCTTGTGCTAAGCGTTTGGCAACATCGATTTCAAAACCGATTAACTCACCTTGCTTGTTACGCATTGCCCAAGGTACAAATGTTGACATACCAACGCGCAAAGTGCCTCGTTCTTTGATTTGATCTACATTGGGTGTGGCGACATCTTCTTTCGCGATTGTAGGCATAGCGATGGCTAGCCCTAATAATGCAGTAATGGTCGCTTTGAATAACTTCATGTTATCTCCTTATAATTTGCGCCAACTGGCTCCGAGTTTGTGTTCTAGCCTTGCAGACAAGCCAGAAAGTGACAGAGTGAGAGCAAGATAAATTGCTGCCACGGTAAACCAAATTTCGAACGGCATCGCCGTCTCTGAGACGATGTTGCGTGCCTGTGTTGTTAGATCAAAAATCGCCATCACGCTTACAATGGAAGAGTTTTTGATCAAAGAAACCACTTCATTGGTTAATGGCGGTAATGTGCGCTGTAAAACCTGAGGAAAAATTACGTCTTTGTAGGTGTAAAACGGTGATAGCCCGAGAGTTTGTGCTGCTTCGAATTGCCCTTTAGGAATACTGTTTAAACCTGCACGGAATATTTCCGCGGTGTAGGCACCTTGGAAAAGGGACAATGCCAAAACGGCGGTGCTGAATCGGTCCAAACCAATCACCGGGCCAAACACGAAGTAGAGTAAATAGATTTGCACCAACAACGGCGTGTTACGTATTACTTCGACATAAGTGGTACCAATAACATTGCCGACTTTCGAATCGCTAAGCCTTAGTAACGCGGTAACCAACCCTAATACTAAGGTAAAAAATAGACTAATAGCCGAGATGTTAAGCGTTACCAATAGCCCATCAATAAGTTCTGCCGGCCACCATTCGCCATCTTCATAAAAAGCGATGTAATCAGGTACGCGCTCCCATTGCCATTGATAGCCCATAGCGTCGGCACCAGAGTCCAACACCCACACAATCGCGATGAAGAGGAGCGTCATTTGCAGTAAAGCTTGAAGGACAGGTTTGATTACGCGAATTATCATCAGTAACTTAAAATTTGGTTCAAAAATGCTTGGGTTCGTGGATGCTGTGGTGTCTCAAATAAGGCGACTGGAGAGTTCATTTCCACGATTTGGCCTTCATCCATAAATACCACGCGGTTCGCTACTTTTTTGGCAAATCCCATTTCATGCGTGACGCAAATCATCGTCATTCCGCTTTGAGCCAGCTCAACCATGACATCCAACACTTCGTTGATCATTTCCGGATCAAGCGCTGAAGTTGGCTCGTCAAACAGGAGTAAATCCGGTTCCATACACAAGGAGCGGGCAATCGCGACGCGTTGCTGCTGACCGCCAGAAAGCTGGATAGGATACTTACTCGCTTGCTCTTCAATATTGACTCGCTTTAGGTAATGTTTTGCGCGTTTTTCCGCTTCTTGTTTTGATAATTTGAGTGTGCGAATCGGCGCTAAGGTGAGGTTTTCCAGTACAGTCAAGTGAGGAAAAAGGTGAAAGTGTTGGAACACCATGCCGATTTTACCGGGCTTGAGAGATTTTGCGTGAGAAGGCTGGTCGAACACATGAAGCTGGCCATCTTGAATCGATTCAAGATGGTTGATGCAACGAATGAGCGTTGATTTTCCGGAACCTGAAGGGCCACACACCACGACGATCTCGCCAGAATGCACGGAGAAGTTGATGTCTTTTAGAGCGTGGTAATCGCCATACCACTTATTTACGTCGCTAAACTCAACGACGGGAGTATTCTCTTTCAAAGGGGCACGCTATAACGGAAAAATATCCTTTTACAATAGCAAGTTGTGCGCGTAATTTCATTAAGAATAAGCTAATGTTTAGGCGATGATTTTAAGACTCTATTCAGATCGCTTACAAGATACATCCATGTTTCTTTAATGTTGGTGCAGTCTAGAGTATGACTAACTCAGTTCAACGAGATACGGATAACGAACAACAATCGCAACAACAGACATAACCATTAATGTCTGTGCAGAATAGTAGGTCACCATGACAACTTGTCGTGAAAATATTGACCGTCCTCCAAAGCGTTCGAAAGCCAATACGATGCCAGAGATAATAAAGATAAAGCTTCCGAGCACTGCAAAAGAGGAGGATTGTGTTTTCCCACTCAAATAATACTCGATCGAAGCCCAGCACATAGTCATCAGTACCAATATATAACTGGCAACTGGCCGTTTCTCTTTACCGAGATCCGGTCGGAACAACCAGTAGACGCATATACCGAGTCCGAACAAGGCAATTGGGAGCCAAGGTGTAAAATGCCACGCTGACATGATGGCAAAACCATAACTATAGGAGAGATGGGCAGAGCAAAAGAGCACTAATCCTGTAATGAACTTGTCTCTAGGGAGCATTAATAACACGTCACCAAGCAACGAGAGCGATAAGCCAATCAAAATCCAATGCGCATATGGCATTGGGTAAGCCGGGGACTGAATTAAAATACCAAGCATACAGAGCACTGGTAATGGTTTAGAAACGTAAAAGAGCCATTTAGAGCCTTTACGGATACTGATGATATGTATGAATGCTAATACGACAACAACTAGCCACATAAAGTGTTTTCTCGAACAGACAAAATTATGTAGTACATCACTACAACAAATCAAAACTTAATTAACGAGTTAACTCGTTCTTTGATCTCAATTATTTTTATTTGTGTAAAGCTGGACAGTTGTCTCTTTACTAACCAACACGGCCGATTTTTTGTCTGGAGGGAATCGTTGTTTTTAGAAGCCTCCTCGTTTTGAACGTGATGTGGCTTACAAAATAGCATAAAAAAACGGTATTGTGACTGTTAAGTCACAATACCGTTAAACCCTAGGAAGGGCAGTGAAGAATTGTTGCAGTTATGAGACAGCTAACTCTAAGATTTCTCGGCTACGTTCAAGTGTGATCGCCTGGTTTTCACCTAAAACAGTCATGCCGTGTTTGTTTAGTTGATCAATGATGGCATCGATAGCTTGTTCACGGCTCTCACCATAGTTTTCGAGCTTAGTTGCGACATCAAGTTGATGATAAAACGCTTCGATAGATTCGATTGTGCGCTCTGCTAAATCCTCACCTGCTTCAAGACCAAATACGTTGCGACCCATTTGTTCTAACTTAGGGCGCTTAAACTGCATTTGGTTACGAAGTAACGACGGTTGGACAATTGCAAGAGAACGCGCATGATCAACGCCCCATAGAGCCGTTAATTCATGGCCGATCATATGTGTTGCCCAGTCTTGTGGAACGCCACTACCAATTAACCCATTCAATGCTTGGTTAGCAGACCACATTAAGTTTGCGCGCCACATATCGTCGTCTCGTTCCGCAAACTGTTCTCCGAGTGTTTTTAAAGTTTTCAGCAGTGTTTCTGCGTAACCATCTTGAACCATTGCACCGGTAGGAAGCGTCAAGTATTGCTCACATACGTGCACCCATGCGTCAACAATGCCGTTGATAAGCTGGCGTTCTGGCAGTGTTTTCATTACATCTGGGTCTAACACGGCAAATTTTGGCTGCACTGCTGGAGACATGAACGGAAGTTTGTCTTGAGTTTCTTTTTTAGTGATAACTGCGCCCATGTTTGACTCTGAGCCTGTTGCTGGCAATGTCAAAATTGCAGCTAGAGGCGTCGCTTCAGTGACTTGGTGCTTACCAATCATGATATCCCAACCATCACCATCATACTTTGATGCCGCTGCTACGTATTTGGAGCCATCGATGACTGAACCACCACCTACCGCTAAAATAAAGTCAACGCCATGCTCTTTTACCATTGCGACTGCTTTATCGAGTGTTTCTTTGGTTGGGTTTGGTTCAACACCTGAAAACTCTAGCCATTCATGTGCCTCAAGAGCTTCTGCTACTTGGTCGTACACGCCATTTTTTTTGATGGAGCCACCACCGTATACCACTAAAACTTTTTGGTCGGATGGGATAGCTTCTTTGATTGCAGCGATTTGTTTTTGACCAAAGAAAATCTTGGTTGGGTTTACATAAGAAAAGTTCATTATTAGCCCTCTTGCTTCCTGTGAAGGAGATTGAATACATGCATATTAGTCCTGATTAACGATCGTTAACAGGTCGATTTCTGCAAATAATTTGCCTATTTCTACAAAATTAATGCTCTTGAGCTAGAAAGTTAAAGTCGAGAGGAAGTATAGTGCTCGAAACGATAATAGAGACCAAACTCGTTGGTCATTGATGGAGCACTCTAATGCACACTCTCGCAGATATCATGCAGCAATATGTTGAAAAGCAGGGGCTGCATGACCTAGAAGGTATGAAGAAAACAGCGATAGATGGCGTATGGTTTTATCGTAGTAGCAAAGGGAATCATCGCCAGCCGTTTGTCTATCAGTCCGGCATCATCGTATTGGGTCAAGGGCATAAGAACATTCATATTGGTGATACACCAGTGCAATATGGGCCCGAAGATTACCTTGTTGTCGGGGTTCCCATGCCATTAGAGTGCGAAGCGTTTGCGACAAACAATGAGCCTTTACTTGGCATTTCGATAGATATTTCGCCAACGCTTCTTCATAAACTCGTTAAAAAATTAGAGGCTGAGAAATTCAGTAATAAGTGTCTGGATGCAACCCGTTGCGGCCTTAAGTCGGTACGTATGAATGAAGGTATGTTGGATGCGTGCAAGCGGTTAATGAAAGCAATGTGTAACGAGCTTGATGTCATCATGCTTGGCGAGCTGCTTCTTGAGGAAATTGTGTATCGTACTTTGGTGAGCAAAGAGGGGTATGTTTTATTTGACCTAGCACATCAAGAAGGTTCTTACGCGAGGGTCGCTAAAGCACTAAATCGCGTGCATCAAGCGTATCATGAACAGTTGAACGTACAAGCATTGGCTGAAGAAGCCAACATGAGTGTGTCTGCTTTCCATCAAGCATTTCGCAATGTCACGCTTGAATCTCCGTTGCAATATATTAAGAAAGTTCGACTTAACAAAGCGCGCGAATTGATCCAGTTAGAGGGGAGACGTGTTAATGATGCAGCGAGAATGGTCGGTTACACGAGCCCATCACAGTTTAGTCGCGAGTACAAGCGGCATTTTAATGAAACGCCAAGGTCAACAAAGGCTTAGTGATCTTTATTTCAAAATGGCGACTTTTTTTACCTTTTTTATTAATTTGCGAGTGACATATTTATTTGAGTTATAAAATTAGTTACTGGTGCCAAATAATAGGTACGTTGTTGCAATCATTTAGTGGATTGTTGCGAGGCGGTGTGGAAAACTCGTAAATAGATAGTGTGAAATCATCAACTTGTACTTAAGTTATTTTACGTCGAAATAAAAGTATAGATGCGCTTCGTTTAGCGCATTTAGTATTGTTTTAACAATAACTTAAGGAAGAGCGATTATGCACCTTAAAAACGGCAACGCAGTGAAAAACGTGTTCACACTAAGCACACTCACCGCTTCTTGTCTTATGGCCTTCAATAGCTACGCAGCAGTTGACTGTGCCCCTCTAGAAACTTGGCAATCATCAAAAGTTTATAACGGTGGCGACCAAGTTCAGCATGAAGGTAATGCTTATAAAGCGCGTTACTGGACGCAAAACAACAATCCAGCGCAATCTGGTGAGTGGGGCGAGTGGGAAACACTTGGCGCTTGTGATGGCACTGGACCGGTTGATCCACCTCAGAATGAAGTCCCGACGGTTACTCTGACATCGCCTTCTGCGTCGGCTTCTGTGACTGCGGGTGATGTTGTTAACCTAGCTGCAGATGCGGCAGATACTGATGGGACTGTTAGCAAAGTAGAGTTCTTTGTTGATGGTGTATTAGTTGGTCAGGCAACGTCTGCGCCGTATGCTGCATCGTGGACAGCAACTGAAGGACAGCACGAGTTCTCTACCAAGGCCTATGACGATGCAGGTGCCGTTAGTACGGCAAGTGTTGTGACGTTAACTGTGGCATCAGCGCAACCTGGTAACGAAGCGCCGACAGTGGATGTCGCGCTTTCTGCGAGCTCTATTGACCTGGGTGGTTCCGTAACACTGACTGCAAATGCTACGGATGCGGATGGTACCGTTGCTAAAGTTGATTTTTATGTTGCAGGTGTGCTTGCTGGCACTGCTACAACAGCGCCATACACGCTGGATGTAACCCCTTCACAAGCTGGCTCATTAAGTGTTTATGCGAGAGCAACCGATGATGCTGGAGCAACAGCAGATTCTGCAATTGCGACGTTAACAGTAAACGGCGGCGCAGTGACATCTAATTGTCGTCCTGATGGTCTTTATCAAACAACGGGTGTAGATGTTCCTTACTGTTCTATTTATGACGAAGAAGGCCGTGAGAAAATGGGGGCTGATCACCCACGTCGTGTAATCGGTTACTTCACCAGTTGGCGATCAGGTGACGACCCACAATCGACTTACCTTGTTAAAGACATTCCTTGGGAACAACTTACTCACATTAACTACGCGTTTGTGAGCATTGGTTCTGACGGCAAAGTAAACGTTGGCGACGTAAATGATCCTAACAACCCTGCTACAGGTAAAACTTGGCCAGGCGTTGAGGTAGATCCTGCTCTTGGTTTTAAAGGTCATTTTGGTGCACTAGCAACTTACAAGCAAAAACATGATGTTAAAACGCTAATCTCGATTGGTGGTTGGGCTGAAACGGGCGGTCACTTCGATACGAACGGCGATCGTGTAGCTGATGGTGGCTTCTACACCATGACGACGAATGCGGACGGTTCTATTAATCATGCTGGTATTGAGAAGTTCGCAACTTCTGCCGTTGAAATGATGCGTCAGTACAAGTTCGATGGTCTGGATATCGACTATGAATACCCGACGTCAATGGCTGGTGCTGGTAACCCTTACGACAAAGACTTCATGGAACCACGTCGTCAGTATTTATGGGCGTCTTACCAAGAGCTGATGAAAGTATTGCGTGAGAAACTTGATGCGGCATCCGCGCAAGATGGTATTCATTATATGCTGACTATCGCAGCACCATCTTCAGGTTACTTGCTACGTGGGATGGAAACCTTCGATGTAACTAAGTACCTAGACTACGTAAACATCATGTCTTACGACTTGCATGGGGCTTGGAATGATCACGTTGGTCATAACGCGGCTTTATTCGATACAGGTAAAGACTCTGAGCTAGCGCAGTGGAACGTATACGGCACTGCTGCATACGGTGGTATCGGTTACTTGAACACAGACTGGGCTTACCATTACTTCCGTGGTTCTATGCCAGCAGGTCGTATTAACATTGGTGTTCCTTACTACACCCGTGGTTGGCAAGGTGTTACTGGTGGTGAAAATGGCCTTTGGGGCCGAGCAGCACTACCAAACCAAGCAGAGTGCCAACCGGGCACAGGTGAAGGTGAGAAGAACAACTGTGGTCACGGCGCTATTGGTATCGACAACATGTGGCATGATACCGACCCTAAAGGAAACGAAATGGGCGCTGGTTCTAACCCAATGTGGCATGCTAAGAACCTAGAAAACGGTATATGGGGCTCTTACGCAGCTGCTTACGGTCTTGACCCAGTTAATGATCCTTCAGATAAGTTTGTTGGTACTTATACTCGTCATTACGATAGCGTTGCTGTAGCACCTTGGTTGTGGAACGCGGAGAAGAGCGTATTCCTATCTACGGAAGATAAAGCTTCTATCGAGGTGAAAGCCGATTACGTTATCGATAAAGAGATCGGCGGTATCATGTTCTGGGAACTAGCCGGTGACTACAACTGTTACGTACTGGATGCAAAGGGTAATCGTACGGAAGTAGATGCAACTGAACAAGCTTGTGCGGCGGGTAATGGTGAATACCACATGGGTAACACTATGACCAAAGCTATCTACGACAAGTTTAAGTCTGCGACGCCTTACGGTAACAAAGTAGCGACTGGTCCAACACCAACTGAAGCAGTAGACATTACTGTTAGTGTTGGCGGCTTCAAAGTTGGCGACCAAAACTACCCAATTAACCCAAAAATCACGTTTACAAATAACACTGGTCAAGCGATCCCTGGCGGTACTGAATTCCAATTCGATATCCCAGTATCTGCGCCGGACAACGCGAAAGACCAATCAGGTGGTGGTTTGAAAGTGATTGCTTCTGGACATACTCGAGCAAACAACATTGGTGGCTTAGATGGCGTAATGCACCGTGTGTCGTTCTCTCTACCAGCATGGAAAGACTTGCCGGCGGGCGGCACTTACGAGCTTGATATGGTTTACTACCTACCAATCTCTGGTCCGGCTAACTACTCAGTGATTTCTGGTGGTAAAGAGTTTGCGTTTAAGTTTGAACAGCCAGATCTACCAATTGGTGATCTCAATGCGGGCACGGGTGGTGGTACCACTGAACCAGGTACGTGTGATACGACAGGTTTAGTGACATACCCAGCTCTGCCACAAACGGATTGGGCAGGTAATCCAAGCCACGCTAACCAAGGTGATAAGATCATCCACAACGGTGTGGTTTACCAAGCGAACTGGTGGACAGCGGCTGAACCGGGTACAGATGGTAGCTGGTCAACGGTATGTAACATCTAATTATTATGGATTATTTGTTATAGCCTAATGTTTACGGGCACTTAAACAAAAGCGCACGATGATTATCGTGCGCTTTTTTGTTGTGATAGTTTGTCGTTTAATCAAATTGGTAACTTTCGGGTATGACGACAATACCTTTGTCTGAGATTTTAAATCGCTTCGCATCTTCAAGTTTGTTGATGCCAATTTGAGTATGTGGCGGAATACGAACATGTTTATCAACTATGCAGTTGACCAACTGACTTCCTTCACCGACTTCTACGTCATCAAAAATGATGGAATCGACTACCGTTGCACTATCTTGAATGCGTACATTAGAGGAAATAATGGAGTGCTGTACCGAGCCTCCGGAATTGATGACACCGGTAGCAATGATGGAGTTAATAAAAATGCCTTCATTACCCGTGGCCGACGATACAGTACGAGCTGGTGGAAACTGCGGTTCGTAAGTACGAATCGCCCAATTAGACTGATAAAGGTTCATTGGCGGCACAGGTTCTAGTAGATCCATATTCGCTTCATAGAAGGAATCAATGGTACCCACGTCGCGCCAATAGCAATCTTTATCGACGCGCCCTTTACTGCCACAGAATTGATAAGCGTAAACGGATTCGGTATCAATTAGCTTAGGTATGATGTCTTTTCCGAAGTCATGGCTTGATGAATCGAGTTTTGAGTCTTCTTCAAGCGCTTCTTTCAAAACATCCATATCAAAGATATATATTCCCATAGAAACAAGGCTTCTGGTCGCGCTTCCAGGAAGAGTAGGTGGGGTTTCAGGTTTCTCTATAAACGAAGTAACGAGCCCGTTTTCTGTAGTGCCCATTACACCGAATGCTGAAGCATCCTCTACGGGAACATCCATACAGGCAACGGTGAGCTTAGCACCTTTCTCTTTATGCTCTTCAAGCATTGCGGCGTAGTCCATTCGATAGATATGATCGCCGGATAACACAACCACATACTTTGCATCATTTCGCGATAGCAACCACATGTTGTGATAAATCGCATCGGCGGTTCCTTCATACCATGCACCACCTTTGCGCATTTGTGGTGGAACAGCAGTAATGTACTCGCCTAGCTCTGGATTGAATATCGACCAGCCGTCTCGTAAGTGTTTTTGAAGTGAATGAGATTTATATTGGGTTAAAACAAGGATCTTGCGTAAACCCGAATGTAAACAATTGGTTAGTGTGAAATCTATAATTCTATATTTTCCGCCAAAAGGTACGGCTGGCTTGGTTCTGTCATCGGTGAGTGGGCTGAGTCTAGACCCCATCCCTCCTGCTAAAATTACGGCGAGTGCGTCTTCCATAGTATTCCCTTTCCCTTTTCTGACATGCATCAAAACGGTGCTAACCTGAAGGAGGTGGTATGCAACGCAGAGGTTTTGAAAAGCATGTGCTAATGTGCTTATTAGTGAAAAGTCTACTACAAGAATCGAGCCATAGAATATCTCCTTAAAAATCAAGGAGGTTAAAATTTCACTGTAAGACAACTGCACCATATTAGTGAAGTGCTAAATAACCCGTGCATCAAATTGGCGCAAAATTGTAGAAAGGAGAAGTCAACAAGTATGGATTTACAATGTAAAGTGGCGACAAAACAAGAAGATAAATAGGGTTTTCTAGCTTAATAACTATGGCCAAACAAGGCTTAGGGTTAGCGTCTTAACTCTAAAGGTCTAAAACAGGCGCGTTGATGTAAGGCAGGAGAGCTTTGTATCAACGATTCAAGAGTAGAAGGCCTGAGACAACTCTTTTCACAGTTGTTGAGAGTGAGTGGATAGGTAAGTAGACCACTCACTCAATGAATATGCTCACTTCACTGATAGCGATACGTTATCACTGCACTAAGAGAGACCGACGATATTTCCTTCATCATCAAGATCTAAGTTCATAAATGCGGGTTTATCAGGTAAGCCTGGCATCGTCATCACGGTACCAGATAATGCATAAACGAATCCTGCACCCGCACACAAGCGCAGCTCGCGGATTGGGACGGTAAAACCAGTTGGTGCGCCTTTGACTGCGGAGTCTGTGGTTATCGATAGTGGTGTCTTCGCGATGCAAACCGCTAAGTTGTTAAAGCCTAATTGCTCAAAATGTTTGAGCTGTTCAGTCGCGATAGGAGTCATTTCTATATTGGTTGCTCCATAGCCCGCTTCACATACTGCCATGAGCTTTTCGAGTAATGATTGCTCTTTGTTGTATAACGGACAAAACTCTACAGGCGTGGTACACGCATCAATAACATGTTGAGCTAGTTCCGTTGCGCCTTGTCCGCCTTGCGAAAAAGCGGTGCTGATGGCTACTTTAACTTCGGGATTAAATTGGTGAATCAGATCTTCAAGAGCTTTAAGCTCTTTCACACAATCTTGTGGAAACTGGTTAATGGCAACGACAGCAGGTAAACCGTATTTATGAACGTTATTTATGTGCCATTTTAAATTTTCAAACCCAGCCTCCAATGCTGCTTGGTCCGGATTAAAAATGGAATCTGAAATAGCCATACCTGGTCGTAAATCATAGTGTCCGGAATTCGCTTTGAGGCCGCGTAATGTTGCTACGATCACTACACAGTCCGGGGCTTTGTTGGCGGCAGCAGCTTTAATGTTACACGCTTTCTCAAATCCCATATCCGAACCAAAACCGGCTTCAGTTACCGTGTAACCTGACAGTTTTAGCGCAATATCGTCCGCGATAATGGATGAATTTCCATGGGCGATGTTTGCAAATGGACCTGCATGGATCAACGTAGGAACACCTTCTAGAGTTTGCATCAGTGTTGGTGCAATCGCCTCTTTTAGTGTTACTGCCATTGCTCCTGCAACTTGTAGGTCTTCCGTAGTGACGGGGTTTCCGTTCAAATCGTACGCTACGACAATTTTCCCAATACGTTGACGTAAATCTTTTAAATCTTTGGCTAGTGCAATGATAGCCATTAACTCAGAAGCGGCTGAAATATCGAACCCTTCGTCACGCTCGAAACCATTGATGGTTTTTCCTGCATCATTGAGGCCAATTTTGACTTTACGTAGTGCACGATCATTATGGTCCATCACTCGTTTCCAAGTAATACTTGCCGTGTCGATTTTAAGTGCTCTTAACCCGGTGCGTGATTCAAAGGCATCATAACCCTCGCGTTGCTCATGGAACAAGCGAGCGTCAAGAGCGGCTGAAGCAAGGTTGTGCGCCGCTGTCACTGCGTGAATGTCACCAGTAAGGTGTAAGTTTAACTCTTCCATTGGAGCTACTTGAGAATAACCGCCGCCCGCTGCGCCACCTTTAATACCGAAGACGGGTCCCATCGAAGGTTGCCTTATACATGCAATAACAGATTGATTAAGCTTTGCTAAACCTTGCGCCAGTCCTATCGTCGTAACGGTTTTTCCTTCGCCAAGAGGAGTCGGCGTGATCGCAGTGACGAGTACAAGTTTACCGTCATCATTTGCTTTGAGTCGTTCCAAACATTTTGGGTGGACTTTGGCTTTGTGCTTCCCGTGAGTGTCATACTCTTCGGGCAATAGTCCTACTTTTTCCGCGATAACATCAATAGAAGAAAGTGGTGTGTTTCGGCAAATTTCGATATCTGACTGCATGGAGAATCCCCAAAGTGGCACACAGGTAGCGTTGAAAAACTACCTGAGTTATAACGAGTATTATTGTGAGGCAAAGGTCTGCTTGGTGATGGTACTGTTTCGGTTAGGCTTGTAAAGAGTTTACTGCTTCGTATTGTGCGACATACTAACAAAATCTACTCGTTACAGTGCTAGATAAAAACAAAAAGGCCACCAAATGGTGACCTTGATATATTTTCAGCTTTAAAGCTGTCGTTTTAACGATCCCAATAAGTCTCTTCTAAGCTATCTTCTCGTTCAGGAAGCGCTCGCGATAGGCGAGGAGAGTGCTGCGTCAACACTTCATAGCTTACTCGGTTTGCGTATTTACAAATCTGAGAAAGAGAGGAGTAGGTTAAGCATCGTACTTCGTGCTTTTCTGAGTTAGGCACTTCTTTTTGGTGGAAAGAGTTTGCTGCCATGTCATGCAGTAAGGCTGAAAGGGCTGCATCACCTGCACCATTAGTGTTCTTAATCTCTAATGGTCCACCAAGGTAAGGGCCGATGTGAGAGTAGACCTTCATTGGGTTTTGACAGTCTTCTTTACGCATCGCACGACTAAACTCGTACTGGTTAAAGGCTTCGAGGGAGCTTTCAAGGATGTCGTGTGTGGTTTCTCGTTTTACTTTCTCGTCGGTGTAACCAGCCATGTACAGACCATTTGGTCCTGCCGTACAAAGTACGAGATCAACCCATTCAAGTGCTTTATCAGCAGCTGCTAGCGGCTCTGTTTCACCTGTTAGCGCCGCACCTTCTTCTTCATTCATAGCGACAACAGAAATGTTTTCGCGAATGTATTCTTGCCACCACTGTGCGTTACCTTCGATAACGTACTTCGTCCCTAACGTAAGTACAACAGGGACATCGTGCTTCTTAGCAAAGTCGATCGCTCTTTGTACCGCTTTAGGCATTGGATCTTCTTCTTTACCACGCATTAGGTAAGAAGAAACAACCAGGGCTGATGCTTTCTCAAAGATCTCTTCAGGAATGCTTTCCGGAAGTAGTTGATTCATATGACCTTCGTTGATAGCAAATGTACGCTCACCGTCTTGAGAAATTAGGGTGTAGCAGCGACCAATAGGGCCATCTACCGTTTGTAAATGGTTAAGGTTCATGCGTGAAGACGTACGGCAAAGGTAGCGGTAAGCAAAAGAACCGACTTGAATGTTCTTAGACATCACACCGAGCAAAACGGATTTGCTATCGGCTAAAACTGAGTAGTTGTGAAGAGTATTGCCAATCGTGTCACCTGGGTATTGGTGTGTGATCAGGCCTTGCTCAACCAGTTCTTCGTAAAGAGCATCTGCTTTGCTTTCTTCAAGAACGAGCGAATGTCCTTTACTCAGGTTGTATTTCTCTAAAAACGCGTCATCTACACGTGCTTCGATATCTACAATGGTTTGACCGACACCAACAATAGTTGGGCGATATAGCTTAGGTGCCTGTCGGATTTGGTTTACTAATGGATCTCGAGCGTGAGTTGGGAAGTAGTGTTTAGATTTACGCTGACCAGGAAACTTCATGCTTGTTCTTGAGTGAGAAAAAAAAGAGGCGGGATTGTATCACAAAAAAATGAAAATCGTGGCGATTTATTACAAAGAAGTCTGCTCGCTGAAAAAATCAGCGAGCTGAGTAAATAGCAACCAAAGCAGCTGCAATTTATGACGCTTGTCGTATTGCAATGGGTTGTTTTTTAAACTTGTTGCTCAGCAGCGCCCGGAAAGAGCCTGCTCCGCGCTAACTAAATTTACCCGCGTTACTTTTTCACTTCAGTTGGCTCAACGTAAGCCTTGGTACCCCAAAGTGGGACTGTCGAAAGGCTATGTTTAAAACTACCATCGGTCTCTTTTGTTGTATAAGACAAGTAGAGTAAGGTTTGGTTATCGGCATCATAAATACGGCGAACCTTCATTGTTTTGAAGAAAATGCTTTTTGACTTCTTAAATACAATTTCACCGGACTTACTCTTATCTATTTTTGCAATCATTTCCGGTGTGATTTCGCCAGTCTGACGACATGATATTGAGCTATCACTTGGATCTGCTAAGCTGAAATCCGCTTCGATAGAGGCGATGTGACATGTGACACCTGTTACCACCTCGTCTTTCAACTCACCGACTTTGATGTCTTTCAAAGTAAACCAACCGAGCCCCACGTCAGCAACATCGTTATCTGAACAACCAACTAGAGTAGTAGCAAGCAATGCACTTAACAGCATCTTTTTCATTATTTTTGTCCTTAACTAGGAAAGATATTGATGAAATCTATCAGAGGTTTGCACCTAAAACAAAATTTAGCCACGGAAAGGTCTATGTGCGCTAGGTTTGTTGCGGGCTTCATGCTAATGTACTGCTCTAAACGAAGGTATCAAGATGAATGAACAACAGTTAGCCAGTATCGAGCGTAAAAATACATGGCTGTATGATCTGGTCGAAGTTGAATTTCCGACACCAGAGAGTTTGAAAGGGCGCGATGTCTATTTCAAAACGCTAGAAAAAGCAACGTATCAAGTAGTCGACAAAGACACACTACTGGAAAGTGACTCTGAATTTAACCCCGACGACATTTTTCTGGTCGATTTTCATCGACTGACCATTATGTTCTCTATCTTGCAATCTCAGCGCTGGGAACAGCAGCATGATAAAGATATGATCATTGAATATCTGACACAGATTATCCTCACGCCAGATTTTGAATTATATGTTGGTTTTAAATCTGGAGTCCCAATTGGTGCTGCTATTGTTAGCCATCTCGAAGGAAATACACTCATCTCTGATGTTGCTGTTTCTGAATCAAAATACAAAAGCTCGTTTGTGGCTGATCTGGCTAAAAGACTAAGCACCGAGCAAAAACTGTTAGACTCAGTGGTTATCGAAGACTAACTTACACATCAATGTGCATAAAAAGTAAAGCAAGATGACGTTGGGTGATCTTGCTTAGAAAAACTGTAATTGCTCCCTTCTATTTCCATGAAATGCCAAGCTCGTCGTTTCAACAATCCCAAACTCAAATAAGATTAATCCAAACATTCTTAAAATCAGCTTGGGCTTGAGCCTTTAAGACGTCTGGAGATGGCTATGGCAATTACCAATATTAAGTGCGTGATATTTGACTGTGATGGTACGTTGGTCGACAGCGAAAGACTGTGTTGCCAAGCGCTCGTCAACGTATTTAACCAGCATGGGGCTGCGTTAACGATGGAAGAGTGCGTTTCTCACTTTAAAGGAGGAAAGCTCGCTGACATCCTTTTAGATACTAAAGAATTGAAAGATATCAAAGTCCCAATTGATGTTTTAGAGCCGCAATACCGAGAAGAAGTCCAGTCTCTTTTTGTGCGTCACTTACAGCCGATGGATGGCGCAAAACGATTAATTCAGTTTTTGGA
The DNA here is from genome assembly GCF_033344285.1 of Vibrio sp. 779(2023). Classification (NCBI taxonomy): domain Bacteria; kingdom Pseudomonadati; phylum Pseudomonadota; class Gammaproteobacteria; order Vibrionales; family Vibrionaceae; genus Vibrio; species Vibrio sp. 779(2023). The sequence continues at coordinate 58,656 of NZ_JAWPOM010000009.1, read as the reverse complement.
TTCGCATAATATCGAATATTGTGTGGCGTCTAATGGACCTAAAGATAAAATTGAATACGCTTTGGAGTTAACCGGTTTACTCGATGCTTTCCGAGGGAAAGTGTTCTCGGCATTCGATGCGAATAGTTGGAAGCCTGAGCCCGATTTAATCATGTACAGTGCTATGAGCATGGGCTTTTTACCAAGTGACTGTCTTTATATTGATGACACGCCTAAAGGAGTTGAGGCGGGACTAAACGCCGGTATCAAAACGGTGCAGTTATTTAATGGTGAAGCTATCAATCTTGTTGATGACGAGCGTGTAATTCGCATCCATCATTTAGATGAATTAAAAGAGCAGCTGTGTGGCTGCTCTGTTTGACCTACTAATGGCAAACCGGACTCAAGCTGTGGATGTGCTTAAGTTTAGACTGTAGGTAAGGCGTTTGATGTAGACATTGGATAGATGAGAAGTTTTTTGTATGAAATCCGCAAGCAGCGCATGTGAATTTCTCGCCATCCGATGAAATGAGATATTCATCTCCTTGGCAGAGTGGGCAATTCAGGTTCTCTATGTCTTTTGTGTCTTTGTAATTATTCATATTGTTTTCCAGCAGCAAATTGGAATTGGCAAGATCAAGCATAGCGGAACGCTTTGTTTAAGAACATTATTTCATCGGGTACAGCGAGAACTTGAGATTCACTTCAAATATCCACTTGGATGTCGTAGAAAATATCGAAGGTAATAGTTGAACACGGTTTAAAGAAAAGGGCTCCTTAAGGAGCCCTTGTTGATCATAAGCCTCACAACGTTATGCGGTGCGGTAGCGTTGTAATATCTCACCAAGAGAAACGGAGGCTTGCGTGAGATTAGCGACGCCAGCGGTAGATTGCTCCGCCACTTCTCTGATTGTGCTTGATTGACTACGAATTTCTGAAAGTTCCGATGCAATATCGTTAGCCACTGCGCTTTGTTCTTCAGCAGATGTGGAAATCTGAATGCTCATGTCCATTAATGAGCGTGCTGACTCGGCAATAGAGGTAACATCATGGCCGATTTCATCAATAAGCTGGCTGCTGGTTTGAGCTTGCTGAACGGTTCGGTTGGTGATTGAAGCAATGTTCTGACTCTCTATTTGAAGCTTCTCAATCATGGCTTGAATCTCTACTGTTGCCTGTTGAGTTCTGCTTGCTAATGTACGTACTTCATCGGCAACCACTGCAAATCCACGACCTTGTTCACCAGCACGGGCTGCTTCGATTGCTGCGTTTAGTGCCAACAGATTAGTTTGTTCTGAAATGGCGTTAATCGTTGTGATCACGTCATTAATCTGCGTCGTATTCTCGTTTAAATTGGTTACTGACGTAGAGGCTTGTTCAATATAGCTAGATAACGTCTCTATCTCGCCAATCACGTTTTGTACACGGCTTCTGCTTAGTTCGATCTTCTGGGCATCTTGGTCTGACTGCGTCGTTGCTTGTTGAGAAATACTTGATACCTCCTTTGCAGAGGCTGTCATTTCTTCCATTGCCGTCGCGACTGAATCAAGCGTTTGATATTGATGAGATATCTGGGTTTCACTCAACTGCATATCTTTTTCGAATGCAGAAGATGTCTCGCTCAACATCGTTGCATTATTTTTAACACTATTAACCAGTTCACTTAAGGTATCCATAGACTTGTCTAGCGCACAGCCGATGGTACCGAATTCATCTCGACCAGGGTGAAAACCAAGACGAGAGGTTAAGTCACCGTCACCAATTTTTTCGGTTGTTGTATATAAAACCCACAGAGCTCCTCCGATAAACGTTGCCACCCAGTAAGAGAATAGGGCAAAAGGAATAACCCATAAGAAGCTGAGTAATAGTGACGATAGAGCTGATGATTTTACCGATTCGTATTGTGTGGACACATTTTGAGTCAGCTTAATCACTTCTCCAGAATGCAACTTGGCATAAGCGGTGACAGACCCATCGACAAAAGAACTCTCGCTTACGCGGTTCGATTTCGATACGCCGTCAATTTCTGTAGCGCGGTTTGATTGAGCATCAACGATACCAGAAAGCTTCGCTTCGCTCGCCGAGATGGCTTGCTGCTCAAATTGTTGTATTTCATTGAAGTAGCGGCTTCCAGCCACTGAAGTGAGGGCTACTAAAAACAGTAGGAATATAACCCACATTTTGTCGTTGATAGACATCTTGATAAACAGCCTGTCTATCGTTCTAAACTCAACTTCTCTCATTTAAAGCTCCATTAGAGATAAAAGATATTGACCAAATCTATTGCTATATCGAAACAAAATATGCGAAGTTAATCAGCAAAATATGTAACGAATACTAAATTTAGTTTAAGAAATGAGATCTAAGGACGCCTATAACAGTATGTTATATCTTTAAATTGACATGAATGTTGATAAAAGAGTCATTTCTCTAAAGTGTTAAGCGGATATGAAATCTAATTGCAATCGTTTACTTTTGATTATGCTCATAGGTTTTTAAATCTTTACTTCTCGCTGTCATGAATGTGTCATATAAAGACTATAAAAAGGAGTTGCTGATGTGGATATGGCAAGAGCCAGGCCGTCAGCAAGTACAAGCAAGAGAGCTTAAAATAAAGGAGGTCACAATGAGCGACCAATACCAAAACGATGAGAGCCTAGAGCTGCTAGATGCGCTTGAAATTGGCATTATCTTGTCGGAATACGTTGGCTCAGACAACGAAGCCGAATAGCGGAACACTCTCATCTCGTCGTAATTGACGTTATACTAGGTTCATGTCACACCAAGCCCTAGAGGCCAAAACTGGCGTCGAATGAACTTTCTAGCCCACCTGCATATCGCAGAACACAGTAACAGCCATTTATTGGGAAACTTGCTTGGAGACTTCGTAAAAGGAGATCCAAGCAAGCTGTATGATCGCGATATCTCAAATGGCATCAGATTACATAGATTTGTTGACCGTATTACTGACCATCATCCAATCGTCAACGAATGTAAGCCTCATTTCACTGGTGTTGCGAGACGTTTTGCACCTATCGCTTTAGATATGTTTTGGGATCATTGCCTCGCAAAACACTGGAACGACTTTCACTCCGTGTCTCTCGAACACTTTGTAAAAACGGCATACGAGAGAGTAAACCGAGAGGTTCATGAACATTTGCCGCCACGTTTTTTGGTGCTCCACAGCAGAATGTGGCATGGCCGATGGCTTCAATCCTATCAAGATCTAGACAATATAGAATTTGCACTACATCGGATGTCGCAAAGAAGCCCTAGAATGGCAGACTTAACCACAACATTTAAAGTGATTGAAAGTGATTACACCGAATTAGAGGAGAAGTTCTCGTCACTTTATCGAGATGTTTTGCGCCAGTCGTATGATTTTCAGCAACAGCTTAATGACTCAACTCAATGAGATAGAAAAGTAGTATGGCTTTAGGGGCTCTGGTAAACTCTGCGCTCCAAAAATAATGAGGTTACACATGTCAGTTAATTTTGCTGATTTAGGCATCGAACAAAAGCTAATCGAGACGCTAGGCAATCTAAATATCGTGACGCCAACACCAGTGCAAGAAAAGTCAATTCCACACGTCCTTGCAGGAAAAAACTTACTTGCTGCTGCACAAACTGGTACGGGAAAAACGGCTGCGTTTGGTTTACCTATCATACAAACCGTTCAGCAAAAGAAACTTAACGGCACACCTCAAGCATTGATTTTGGTTCCAACACGCGAGCTTGCACAGCAGGTATTTGATAATTTGAATCAGTACTCGGCAGAAACAGAACTTCGCATTGTGTGTGTTTATGGTGGTACAAGCATTGGCGTACAAAAGAGAAAGTTAGAAGAGGGCGCTGATATTTTGATTGCCACGCCAGGCCGCCTTTTGGATCACCTGTTTAATGGTAACGTAAACATCTCTAAAACCGGTATGCTCGTGTTAGACGAAGCCGACCGTATGTTAGATATGGGATTTTGGCCTGACTTGCAGCGCATCTTCCGACGTTTACCTGCAGAGAAACAGATCCTATTGTTCTCTGCGACATTTGAGAAGCGAATCAAAACTATTGCGTATAAACTCATGGAATCGCCAGTTGAAGTCGAAGTTTCACCAGCAAATACGACTGCTGAAACGGTAACACAAATGGTTTATCCAGTGGATAAAAAACGGAAACGTGAATTGCTAGCGTACTTAATTGGCTCGCGGAATTGGCAGCAAGTGCTGGTATTTACAAAAACGAAGCAAGGCAGTGATGAGTTAGCGAAAGAGCTCAAGTTAGATGGCATCAAAGCGGTTTCTATCAACGGCGATAAATCACAAGGTGCCCGCCAAAGAGCTTTGGATGAATTTAAACAAGGTAAGGTACGTGCTTTGATTGCAACCGATGTGGCAGCACGAGGGTTAGATATTCAAGAGCTAGAACAAGTCGTGAACTTTGATATGCCATTCAAAGCAGAAGATTATGTCCATCGAATTGGCCGCACTGGAAGAGCAGGAAAGTCAGGTTTGGCGGTTTCTCTGATGAGTAGAGATGAGGAGTACTTGTTGCAAGCTATCGAGAATCTGCTTGATCAACGCTTACCCCAAGAATGGCTGGCAGGTTTCGAACCAAGTCTTGTAGAAGAAGTTGAGCCTGAACAAAATGGGGGTGGGCGTCGTCGTAGTCGTTCATCTGAGAAGCGTAAGCTAAAAGCAAAATTGGCGATTCATAAGAATCGTGGTAAATCACGTAGCTCTCGCTAAACCGCGCAAACTTTTGCTCTTACATAGTCAGGCTGTTTTTGCCTCTTCATAGGCGTCTAACGTTTGGGGGATAGCAAGTAGGTACCCTTGATACATATCGAAACCGAGCTTTTTCATTAAGCGAAGTTGATGCTCGGTTTCAATTCCTTCGATAACGGTTTTAGAGCATAACGCTTTTGCGAGTGATAATGCATCGTTAAGCGCTTTAAAATCACCGTTTTCATACCTTAGCAATAAAGAGCGATCCATCTTGATTATATCTGGGCAAACGCTTCTCACTCGCTCAGTTGTCGATGCATTGACGCCATAATCGTCAATCGCTAATTTAAATCCTTCAAGACTTAACTCCCGAGCAGCTTGAGACAAAGAGAGTTCATCCTCCACCTTCAATTCAAGTAACTCCATGACGATTTGTTCATTCATCAAATGCGATTCATAAATGGTTTGTTTTAGCAGTCGGTTATACGTGATGTCTTTGACTAGTATCTCTGCCGCTACCGGTAATACATTGAGAAACAATTGTTTTGTGTGAAAACGAGACTGAGAGAAATTTTTGATATGGATTAGACGACTTAAGCGTTCAACATTGAGCAAATCTTGAGTGGGAGTCGCTTTGGATTGGAAAAACTGATCTGGCCTAACCATGTTGCCATTGGCATTGCTAATTCTTACCAGTGCTTCAAGGCCAACGATGGAAATATCGTTCTTATATATGGGTTGAAAGACACTGCGGAGAGTGAAGTTCGCGTATTTCGCAATATACTGCCCGTCGGCTTGTTTCCGGATGCAACTAAGTAGTTGCGAGATGCTCATCATTGTTACCACAACCTAAATCAATGTCTCAACATCAGCGTTATCGCGCTAATTTTTCTATTTCATTGGCAATGAATCTAAGTGTGCTCATTAACTCAAGCAAGAACGATGGTAATGGATGGGTAGGTTTGTCGAGTGACATCAAACAAATTGATGAAATAATTGATAATCTCAGCACTTCAATTTGATGCTACCATTGCAGTACGGCATACAACTGCAAATATTTTCTGACTAACTGCTGTTTGTTCGAACGCCGTAAAGGATGCCCAAACTTAATGTAACAAGGGCTAATACCGAATCGAGTGTCCAACGATTGCGTGAGTTGCGACTCGCTGGTGTACAGTGTGATTCCTTGTTCTGTGTATTCGTTGATCTGATCGGGTAGTTCACCCATCCACCAATGAAGCAATTCTCGGCTCGTTTTGCTGCGACTTATCCAATGATCGCAAACCAAAAAGAGTAGGTCATTAGGCTGTAAGGCATAGCCATATTCACTCTGCCATTCCGTAATTGATGAGAGTAAGTTTTCCCGGCAAGATTTTCCGGCACTGACCATATGGTGACTCAGAACCCAGACAGTGCCAATGTCGGATGAAATTCGATAGTGATGGGGAAGGTCTGGAGAATCCAACACTTCGATTGGCTTTATCACGCAGTTGTATCCAAAGTGACGAAAAGTATGTTCCATCCTTCTTGAAAACGCGAGACCAAGATGATGCTCACTCATGCCTTGGTTATGCACCGCAGGGTAATGCTTTTCACACAGCTTAAGACAGTCGTCTTGAAAATCATTAACACTTTGAATAACTAGGTCGAGTAGCAAAGAATATCCCTTAATAATTACAAAACGAACTGCAAAAGGTTAGCATAGTCTTTTGAGAATAGACTAATTTACTTCGGCAACTTCTTGATCTAAACACCAAATTTCTCACAAATGACCGTGTCTAATCTTTAATAGAGCAACACGAAAGAAGCAGAAGTTGAACAAAAATTTGAAAGGGAAAAAATGATAAAGCTAGAACGCGCACAAAAAGAGGCGTTGGCCACCGCCATTCAAGATTACATGCAAGACGAGCTAGATGTTGAAATTGGCCAGTTCGATAGTGAGTTTCTAATTGATTTTATTACAGAAAAACTAGGACCAATTTATTATAACAAGGGTGTTGAAGATGCTAAGTTACTGGTTGAACGCAGAATGTTAGAAGTTTCCGAAGAGCTGTATGAGATAGAACAAGAAATTAAGCTGTAAGTTTCAGTTTTACAAACGATTTAAAGTTCCTTCAAAAAATTCGAACAACTTGATAGATACGGCACCATTGGCTGGATGTAAATGATGGTAAATAATCTGTTTCATATGACGTAAATAGGTTAATGTAGTGTTTCTTGCTCAGCATTAACTTAGGAATATATCTAGGAACTTGAGATGGATACACTGGTAAAGAATTACAACCTTACTGCACGCGTGATGCATTGGTTATCAGCGCTGTGCATTATTGGTCTATTTGCAGTGGGTTTGTGGATGGTCGATCTTAGCTATTACAGCGAATGGTATCGAACTGCGCCGCATTACCATCGCTCTGTCGGTATTTTACTCGCTATTTTAACTTTGGCACGCATCGTATGGAAACATGTGACGGCGTCACCAAAGGTAGAAGGCAAACGTTACGAAGTGCTTGCTGCTAAAGCAGCGCATGGTGTCATGTACCTACTATTGGTCACCATCTTTGTTTCAGGTTACCTCATTTCAACGTCTGATGGACGCGGCATCGAAGTGTTTAATTGGTTCACCGTGCCAGGAGCGGGAGAGTTATTCCCAGGCCAATCAGATATTGCAGGTGAGATTCACTTCTATGCAGCTTGGGCAGTCATCCTGATTGCAGGTTTACATGCTATTGCTGCACTAAAACACCACTTTATCGATAAAGACAACACATTAAGAAAAATGTTAGGAGCTTCAAAATGAAAAAGTCACTTTTCGCTACAGGATTAGCTATCGCTATGGCACTGCCATTTGGTGCGCAAGCTGCAGATTATGTCATCGATACCAAAGGTGCTCACGCTTCAATCAACTTTAAAGTTAGCCACTTGGGTTACAGTTTCATCAAAGGTCGTTTCAATACATTTTCTGGTGACTTTTCTTTTGATGAAAACAACATTGCTGACTCAAAAGTAAATGTTGTTGTTGATACAACCAGCCTAGATTCAAACCATGCTGAACGTGACAAACACATTCGTAGTGGTGACTTCATCGATGCTGGTAAATACAGTGAAGCAACCTTTACGAGCACAAAAGTGGTTGATAAAGGCAATGGCAAACTAGATGTAACTGGTGATCTAACGCTACACGGTGTTACTAAGCCTATTACTATTGAGGCTGAATTCGTTGGTGCTGGCAGTGACCCATGGGGCGGCGAGCGCGCTGGCTTTGTTGGCAACACTCGCCTAGAGCTTGCTGACTTTGACATCCCAGTAATGGGTGCTTCAAGCTACGTCGATATGGAACTTCATATCGAAGGTATTAAGAAGTAATTAGTTCCTTTTAGATACACTAAAAGCGCTCTTCACTTGAAGAGCGCTTTTTTATTATCTTAATCACATCACTAACATCGATAAACCCGTCAGTGATAGCGATTGAAAGCCAATAGACGTTGTAAATGTTTAGCGAATTACGCTGTTTCTAACTCGCTTTTTTCCACTAGGTTTAAACGCTCACCAAAAATCGGGCGTAGTGCTTTTAATACTTCAGTACGAGTAACCACCCCGACCATCTGCCCATTTTCAAGCACAGGAAGCACTTGTGGCTTACTTACTTTGATACTTTTAGCGCGTTCTTCGAGAGACAAAGACGTCAAGCGAGTGGCAATACCCATACTGCTCGCTGGGTACAACTGCTCTTTATCGATACATAGGAATTCCACAACATCAACGAGGCGATCACCAGCGTCAATTGCAACCACATCTCGGCTCATGATGTCTACGACTTTTTGGTCTTTCACCGGAATGTAGTCCTCACACCATAGTTCTACCATCACATCGTGAGCAGAGAAGAAGCCAACTAATCGATTTTGTACGTCTACAACAGGTGCGCTAGTTACGTTGTTATCAAGTAACACATCCAGCGCGGCTGCAATTGGCGTTTCTGCACGAATGGTGACTGGTTTTTGGTTCATAATGTCTTTAACAAAAGAAGCATTTTTCATGGTGAAATCCTTAACTGACGACAGTGTTGTAGTTGTAGTGATAGAAGAAATATTCGCTGCTTTTAGTTCTGGTCGGCGAAAAATACACCAGTTTGAAAGGCCAACTAATACCGCTCCGCCGACGATGTTGCCAAGCGTGACAGGAATTAAGTTAGCGGTAATAAAGTGGCTAATGTTTAGGTCTGTGTATTGTGACGCGGGCACACCGACAGATGCCCAAAAAGATTCAGGTGCAAAATTCGCGATAACAATACCAAGTGGAACCATAAACATGTTCGCAACACAGTGCTCAAAACCGCTGCTGACAAACATTGCCACAGGCAAAATTGTCATTGCTGCTTTTGTCATTGCATTTGCAGAACTAAATGTCAGCCAAATCGCTAGGCAGACCAACAGGTTACAGAGAATACCGAGTGCAAACGCTTGAATGAGAGTGTGGTGAAGTTTGTGTTGTGCGATGTTAAGCGCATTTAATCCCCATTGACCGCCATCCATCTGATAAAGACCAGCAGCAGTAACCAGCGCAAGTAGGAACATCGCACCAATAAAGTTACCAACGTAAACTTTGCCCCAGATCGAAAGCATCTTACCGAACGAGATTTGTTTATTGGCCCAAGAAATACTGGATAGGACGGAGCTGGTAAATAATTCACCACCGCAGATCACGATGAGGATCAATCCCATGCTAAATGAGAGTCCACCAGCTAGGCGGCTCAAGCCCCAACCAGCGCCCGTACTGCCGGTGGTCACCGTGATGTAAAACAAGAATGCTAACCCGATGAACGCGCCGGCCATAATCGCGAGGCTTAATGTCATACTGCTGGTTTTGTTTGCCTTACTTAACGCAAATTTTTCCGCTTCAACCATCATCTCTTTTGGAGAAAAATACTGGTGATTTTGAGAACTGGTCACCGCCATATTGACTCCTTAATTTGTAATCGCATAAAAAATCCTTGGTTATTAACTCAAAAATGAAATTGTTGTTTTTATTAAGAGCCTCAACGACTTCGGTTTCAAAACCATTGAGGCTTGCGGTGTTCCCGAACCGCGTAATCAGAATAGGGAGAACGGTTAGTAAGGTAAAATTGATAATATTTAGAAACCTCATCAAATTAATTGATAACTTTACGGGGCCAGGTAAAATGAACTCTATTGCTTATTGGGGCATGCTTTAACAATTGTGGGGATTGGGAAATACCCACTAATAATGGAGGACACTTTGCGCTACTCACTTAAGCAATTAGCGGTTTTCGACGCAGTTGCAGATACCGGCAGTGTAAGCCAAGCCGCAGAAAAATTGGCTTTGACACAATCAGCGACGAGTATGTCGCTTGCGCAATTAGAGAAGATGCTTGGCAGGCCGTTGTTTGAGAGGCAAGGCAAGCAAATGGCGTTAACCCATTGGGGGATGTGGTTACGACCAAAAGCAAAACGCTTGCTACAAGACGCATTGCAGATTGAAATGGGCTTCTATGAGCAACATTTATTGAGTGGTGAGATTCGTATGGGAGCGAGTCAAACACCAGCAGAGCACTTAGTTCCCGACCTTATTAGTATCATTGATAATGACTTTCCAGAAATGCGTATTTCCCTCGGTGTACAAAGTACAAAAGGGGTGATTGATGGGGTATTAGATTACAAGTATGACTTAGGGATTATTGAAGGGCGCTGTGATGATAACCGTTTACACCAAGAAGTATGGTGTCGTGATCATCTTACTGTTGTCGCAGCTTCTCATCATCCTTTTGCGCGTAATCAGTCTGTTAGCCTTGCGCAGTTAGAGCAAGCGAAGTGGGTACTAAGAGAGCATGGCTCTGGCACACGAAAAACATTTGATAGTTCTATTCACCACCTTATTGAAGATTTGGATGTGTGGCGCGAGTACGAACACGTTCCGGTGTTACGTAGTTTAGTTGCTAATGGTCAGTACCTTACTTGCTTACCGTATTTAGATGTAGAGCGATATATAGAAGCAGGTCACCTTGTGGCATTAAATGTACCTGAGTTAAAAATGGAAAGGACGCTTTCATTTATATGGCGTTCAGATATGGCAGAAAACCCATTAGTCGACTGCATTAAAAGAGAGGGGCTGCGAATGATGAAAGGGAAGCCTTCAGTTCTTTAAAGGTTGATTAAATATGCCTACGAGATGAGTTGGTTTATTCCCTAAATCTGTTGATTTATCGGTTGCGTCAAACTTTTAATGTAAATTGTGAAAATAATAATATCTTATTGTGATCAATATCACCGATAAGCTGAGCTGATGTATCTAACATGTGTCCTTGATTTCAATGTATGAAGGCAGTTATTGAACCATATAGGTACGATAATAGCCGAGTAGGTATGACTACCATGACGACACTTTTAGCTATTTCTATTACTACTGGAATTTTATCTGGCGTATGGGGTTGGATCGCCATCTCTTTAGGTTTGCTTTCTTGGGCTGGTTTTTTAGGTTGCACGAGCTACTTTGCAGCGCCAACGAGCGGATTGAAAGGACTAGGCATCAGCTTAATCACCAATATGACAGGCGTATTCTGGGCAATGGTAATTATTCACGGTTCCACTTACGTGGGGTTGGAAATTATTGGCTATGTGATTACCGCTATTGTGGCATTCTTCATGTGTATTCAAGCTAAACAGGCTTGGCTCGCGTACATCCCTGGTACTTTTATTGGTTCATGCGCAACATTTGCGGCTGACGGAAACTGGCAACTTGTCATTCCATCGTTGTTGCTAGGTGGTGTGTTTGGCTATCTAATGAAAGCGACAGGGCTATGGTTGCATACGAAATCAACCGCTACTTCTTCTTCGCTTGCTGAGCAAGCACAGTAGTGAACCCCCGATCTTATTGGTATCCACTGTGTATTGAGTTTTATCCCTCTCAATACCCTTAATCAAAATTAATGATGTTTGATACAAGCACACCAAATTGGTGTGCTTTTTTTGTATTACAAGACAATACGCTGAGTGTGAAATACGCCTAACTCATGTATTGCCGTTGGCCATGGTAACAACGCGTTTAAGTGTCCAGCGCAGAAGAACAGGAATACACTCCATGCCTTTCACTTCACAATGAGAAACAATAGCCAAAGCTAAGTCCGGTTTTGCATGTTTTTTCAAAACACGATTTACGACTTTTTTAGCAGGGATAGGGTGGTCATGAGGAACTTTGATGATGTCCTTAAAGAAAAGTTCAAAACCATTGTTGTACAGAAAGTGCTCGATGTCTCGGTCGGGTAACTCCGTAAGTCGATGCCTTTCCTGATCATGGTCGAGCTGTGCTCGCACTGCATGCGCGTACTTTTTCCCTGCTGGGTCGCCATCAGTAACGACATGCCAATCAATACCAAACTCTTTTGCTACTTTGATGAGTGATTTTAGACCTGATTGAGCAAACTCAACGATTTGAACCCCTTCGGCAGCCAAGTCATACCCGCATTGACGAGCCAGTTCATGAAAAAGCCAAACTTCGGTTTCGCCCTCAACAAGTAACCAGCACCGCGCAAATAATGCTCCTGAACGATGAAAACGAATATGGAAACCAATTCGGCGCAACTCATCTCGACCAAACTTTGTTGAGTTTAAACTCTTAGCGATGGTTCTGTCTGATAGCCGAATTAAACGTCGAATTGAATACAGTGGAACAGAACCGAGTAACGTGCCACTGTTGGTGGTTAATATCTTTTGCATTGGCAACAATTGCAATAAGGACCACGCTCTCGCTAGATGAGTTGGATGCAGTCGACCTTCTGGATCTTCAATGATCAGTATTGGTCTCGCACAGCGCCTTAAATCGGTGGGACCCTTAGCTTGAAGATAGGCATTGAGTAACCCCATTAAAAGCAAACGGCTTTGTTTGTCATTGGTTTCTTTCAAGAACTGACTCAAACCTTTATCAGAGGAAGGGCTTGTATAGAAAAGACCATCACGAGGTTTGCGTGGGTTACCTTTACTGACACTTCTGAACGCAAAATAGTGTTCAACAAGCGTTTGCATTGAGTCGAGGCTACTACGAATCTCACCTTTATTCACATGGCCAGGCATAGCCAATAAGCGTCGACAGGTGTTGTTGATTCGTTTTTCAATCCGAGCATTTTTACCATCGCCGTTGACATGGTTTAAATCTGGGAAGCGTCGGGAGTCACGTAGTCGGATTACAGGATGAAGTGTCATTAACTCAATAGCGAGTTTCTCTGAGTGGTGAAGTTTTTTGGGTTTGCCGTTATGATCCAAAAACGCGTACTCTGTATTAATGCCGTGCTCATCGCGAGACGCACTAATACGATAGTAAATGACTTGCTCACCATCTTCGTTGGTGCACCATGTAGGCTTTATGCGTCTGTAGCGTCCCGCTTTTACTTCGTTTTTATCCTGTGCTTTAAAACAAACAATGATCTGTAAGTGTTGTGTTTGTGGATGAGAAATTGAGTAGTCAACGTGAAAATCTTTCAGTTTGAATTGATACAATGAGCCATTGGCAGGTAATGCGATGGAAAGGGCATCGAGTAATGATGATTTGCCCCACGTGTTTTCACCGATAAGCGTGGTGAGTTCGTCAAAAGAGAGTGAAAGGCGTTTGATGCCTCTAAACCCGGAGATTTCGATGCGTTCTAGTCTCATCTCAATCCTCCTTGCAATTATTTGAATTATCGAGAGTTATTTTGCTACTCCTAAGCATATATGAATTCGGAATTTTTGAGTTAAGCTCAGTTCACAAAATTACGAGAGCCTCTTACTGAATAGAGACCGTTACAAGCGAGGCTTGCTTTCAAAGCCAGGGGACAGCATCGTGATCACTTAAACATGAAATCCTAAATCGCAGTTTCATAAAATTCATGATTCTGTCATGATTCACTTCTTATTATTATAAGGAATGAAAAAAGAGAAGATGAAGATGAATAACAATCATAAGCCAGTGAGAATCAAACTGGCACACATCAATGACACACATTCCTACTTTGAACCAACGTCATTACAGTTAAAGCTTAAGATAAACAATGAACTCACGCTAGAACCCTATGTCAGTGCTGGCGGCTTTTCTCGTATCGCAACCAGAGTCGAGCAGTTAAGAGATGATGCTCAGCGCCAAGGTCATGGGATGTTGTTCCTCCATGCCGGAGATTGCTTCCAAGGCACGCTGTATTTCTCACTATTTAAAGGCAAAGCCAATGCCGACTTATTGAACGCATTAAAGATTGATGCAATGGCGTTAGGTAACCATGAATTAGATATGGGGAATGAGCCAGTTGCATTGTTTTGCCAACGTACTCAGTTCCCATTGCTTGCTGGCAACTGGGATTTATCCAATGAATCACTTAAAAAACCTCACCGTATCAGTGATTGCAAGGATGTATATAGTTACCAACCGGATACACAGAGCGCTCAATACATTGTTAAAGAATTCCATGGTGAGCGGGTCGCGATTTTCGGATTATCCATAGATAAAATGAGCGACATCGCAAACCCTGATGCAGACACGCCTTTTCACTCAGCAATTGAAACCGCCAAGGCGACCGTAAAACAAATCCATTCATCAGGTATAAAAAATATTATTCTTCTGAGCCACTTAGGTTATGAAGGTGATTTAGAGTTAGCTGAGCAAGTCGCAGGTATTGGTATAATTGTTGGTGGACACAGCCACCGGTTGCAAGGTGATTTTTCATCAATAGGGTTAGGACAAGACGATCCCTACGGTATCAAAATTAATGATACCTATGTGGTGCAAGCGGGTTTCCATGCTTTGACAATGGGGCACTGCGTCATTGAGTTTGATGAACACGGTAAAGCAACGATGTTGAGTGGACAAAATGAACTGTTGCTTGGTCGACGTATTTTTTGGGACTCGACGCTAAACCAACAGCTCGACCAAGATGTATTCGAAACCGCGTGCGACTTCATCCATGGTCAACCGAATGTCGTGGTTTGTAAGAAACACCCGGAAACTCAAGCGATCCTGAGCGATAAATATATTCCTCAGGTCAGGCAGTTACAGTCACAAGTCATTGCTAGTGTTGACACCAAAAAGCGTCATGTGAGAATTCCCGATGAATTTGGTGAGAGTGAGTTGGCTTCCTCCGTTGCCCGATCATTTCTGCACTGTTTAAACAAACGTGGATATGACGTTCAATTTGCAATTCATAATGCGGGTGGCGTGCGAACCTCTTTGAACCCTGGCAACATCACAGTGGCAGACATTGCCGGACGGCTGTTGCCTTTTGCCGTTCCTATCGGCTTTTACGATGTAAAAGGCAGCGCTATTCGCCGTGCACTTGAAGGCGCGATAAATAATGCACTCAACAATGGCGTAGAAGGCACTGGATCTGGCAGTTATCCGTACACTTACAATTTAAACTTCGAGTACCACGCAGATGCCCCAAAAGGTGAAAGAGTTCAATCATTAGTGATTTTTGATGGTAAACAATGGGTAGGTGTTCAAGATGATGTTTGGTATCGAGGGACTTCTTCTGCCTATACGATGAAAGGGAAAGAGGGGTACGACGCATTGCAGGAGATGAAAGGAGAAGGGCGTGTGACCAGTTTGTCCATGGCTGATTGTTTTATTGAACTCCTGACCGATGAGCCAAACTGTTTGAATCAAAGTCACAAACTTTACACAAAGCGACGTCGATAATAGATACTGGTATTGATTTTGCTGCTCTCCACTTACTACATGGGTTGATGAGGGTGGCAGTATGTGGAATAAAGATTGGGCAGATACGGCAGTCGTGGTTGCCTGGATCGCAATTTGGTCAACACTGGTCTACTTTGTGCCTCTAAGCGGCTTTTGAATTGCTAAGAATGTGGATGTTACAAAAGGGAGCAGTAATGCTCCTTTTTTGTATCTATCTTCCCCGTTAGGGCTCTAACCAATGAAGAGTTTGTCTTGAGCCATTTGCTGCTTTTTGTCTGTTTACTAAAGTTCAGGTGGTTGAATCCATTTTTTTCTTTTTATAGTGCTTCCTGATTTTTGATAAGAATTTTATTTCGATAAGACAAGGCTTTTTTGTTGGAAAGCCTGACGCTCGGCGTTATTATGTCGGCGTTTGGGGAGTAGTTAGCGCAAGTTTACTTATCGTCATCTCGTTAAGCATCAGCTTATCCGGTAAGTAAAGGTGTTACGTGGTTCATTCACGTCAACACTTCAACGAGACCAACGCATTCATTGACTAGCAGCACATAATCGTTATGTGGCTGTTGGTTGTTATTGTCTGCGGAAGGTCACCAAACGAAGTCCTTCCGCCATGGGAGGAAATATGTCTCTTATCGAAAATACCACCCAATTGAGCCAATCGGTGCCTCTTCAAGAATCATTAGCGATGTATGGTGCTTTTGGTTTATTTACCCTTGTTCTTGTTACGCTTGATATCTATCAAACACGTGGTGGCGTTATCACGATGAAAAAAGCCATCGTTTGGAGTGTTTTTTGGTTCTTGCTTGCCTTTGTTTTTGCAGGTTCTATTTATTTATTCTGGGACTTTTACGCGCCACATAGCGCTTATACGAACGACAAAGCAACGATTTCATTCTTAACTGGTTACTTACTAGAGAAGTCGCTAAGCGTGGATAACTTGTTTGTGTTTGCCATCATCTTTGCACAATACAGTGTGCCGGAGCACTTGCGTCCGAGAGCATTGCTTTGGGGGGTGATAGGTGCGCTAGTTTTACGCGCTGTCATGATTGCGGTTGGTGCTCAGTTACTTTCACAGTATCACTGGGTATTGTACTTATTTGCTGCTTTTCTTATTTGGACGGGTGTTAAGCTAGCTCGCGACAAAGGCGAAGCAGAAGAGGTTAATCCATATCCGGAGCAGTTGATTCGAAAGGTATTGCCAGTTACAGATGACTACCAAGGAAATCGCTTAATCTTAAAGCAAGCTGGTAAGTGGGTGGCAACACCGATGCTGATCGTTGTTGGTGTCATTGCAGTAATGGACGTTATGTTTGCGTTGGATTCTATACCAGCTATATTCGCGGTAACGCGAGAGCCATTTTTAGTCTTAGCCGCGAACGTATTTGCATTACTGGGTTTGCGATCGCTGTACTTTGTTCTTCAAGCAATGTTAGACAAGTTTGTATACTTAAAACCAGCATTATCAGTAATCATGATGTTTATCGGGGTAAAAATGCTATTGGTTGGAACAGAATATGAGATTCCGACAGCATGGTCTCTCACATTTTTAGTTGTTGTGATGACATCGGCAGTGGTTGCATCACTCCTAAAAAATAAAGCGAAGCGTCAAACTAGCGTTAATATTACTAATCAAAAAATATAAAGTAAGCACTAAAATCAAAAGAAATAACGAAAAATATTGTTAAATATATGTTGTTGCTTAAGGGGCAATTATGCAGGTAATGTTCAGTTATTCAATGTAATTACAGCAATTGTGATTATTTATGCCGTTATTATTCATTTGTATTTTTGAGCTTTGTAATGAGTTTGTTTTATTAGAAATTCTAATTTGAATGGGTAAAATTTGTCATTTCTTAAACAATAAGAAACTGACTAACATACAACCAACTAAACAGACTACTGCTTTTAAAGAGAGGCAATCATGGCACAAGCAATGCAAATGACAAATGTAGCTTTACCAACCTCTATGGATAAGAAAACCTACGCGGTTAACTTCAAAGGACTGATTGCTCACTTACTGGACATTCTATTTGTAGATAACACTGCGCCACGCAGTTACTACGCAGAAGACTTGTCAGCACATATTCAAAAAGACATCGGTATGTACCGTTGATATGAAATAGTGTAAGAAATACCGGCCTATGAGCCGGTATTTTTTTTATTTGTAAAACATGCCTACTCAACCTACGCCCTAGAAAAGAAACACTCTAGAGGAGGTAGACATGACTGAAGTGCGATATTACTTCTTGCGGCAGTATTCTGCGATCACGTACATCGACTGACCACCATTTGCCTTACCCGAAACTAGCTTTGGATCATCGCCAAGGCTAATACCACGAATCACTGTACCTTGTTTGATTACTTGGTTAGTGCCTTTTACTGGTAGGTCTTTAATTACTGTTACATCGTCACCTTTCTTAAGTTCAGTGCCGTTACAGTCAACCGTTTTATCGTCAGCAGACATCCCTTTCATTGCCCAGTTCATTTGCTCTTCTTCCATGTACATCATGTCAAGAGCATCTTGAGCCCAGCTTTCTGTGTTTAGGCGAGTGAGTTGGCGCCATGCAGTCACTTGTACAGCAGGAACCTGGCTCCACATACTTTCGTTTAGACAACGCCAGTGGTTAATGTCTTTTGGCTCATCGATCTCACCCAGACACTTATCACAAACCATGATGGCAGTATCAACCGTCACATTACCGTGAGGTGGGACAGCGTATGCAGTTAGTTGAGATTCAGAAGAACACAGTTCACATTTTGACTCGCAGCGCGCAAGCAGAGTAGCTTCAATAGACATAAGGACTCACCTTAGTAATGTTATTTTGTGGCGGTATTATCCACTTTATCCTGAGAAATAAAAGGGTGTTAGCGAATTAAAGATTAGATTTTACAATACTCCAACCTGATTAAGGTGAAGATGTAAAATATTCGCTAAATAAATAATACGGAAGTATAAAAGACACTATTAATTGTTTTGGTTTATGAATTGGTTGTGTCAATTTCTACAACGATTACAAACCTAAAAGAGGTAAATGTAGAGAGAGGGTGGCTAGAACATAGCCCTCTAATTTACAGAGGGCCTGTCGTTAACGTTCGACAATCTGGACAATTTGCTCTTTTGAAATACTCATTTCTTTACCATCCATGTCTTCATACTCGTACATACCCGTTTCCTCGTTCAGGTCTGGTTTACCGTAAGAGGTAATAATTTTCCCTTCATTTGTCGACATCAGATATTGGCTACTTCCGCATGCAGCAAGAAGTAATACAGTGGCAATAACAGTCAATACGCGCATAGAGTTTTCCTTTTAAACAAGTGAGTTAGGCAAAGACATCGTTTTAACTATAGCAGAGGAAATATGAGTGGGTTTGAATACAATTGAAATGAAAAAGCCCAGTAGAAACTGGGCTTTGGTAGGAAGGGTGTTGCGATTACTTCAAAACAGAAGTGTTAGTGACACCTGTTAGTGCGTCATCCATTAAGAAGTCAGTGTTTTCCATCTGCATCTCTACATGATGATCAATATCAGACAGAGTGCCATTTGGCGAAGCAAAAGTACTGTGCGATGCAGTAGCATTAAACTGTACAAAGCTCGCAGTTGCATTCACAGTAGTGTCCGTACTGTTCACAGTCTTCAACCCTAGCTTATTAGCAAGCGGTTCAGTACCAGCGAATGGTGCATTTGGAACGATGTTTGGTACTGTGCTATCGCCATCCACTTCTGTCATAAAGAATGGTGTCGTTAGCGAGCCAGATGCCACTAAATCTGAAGCGTTTGTGAACGGATCGACAGTGTCTAGTGTAGTCTGTGCTGCATAGATAAATTGTGAGAAACCTGCTTCTAGCGCTGCTACTTGAGCTTCCGTTGCCGCAGCCTCAAATGCTTCGTAACATGTTTTATCTTCTAGATCCGCACATGATGCATCAGCGTAACTCGCATAGTCTTTAGATGCTGCATAAGCGAGGTTATGTTTGATCTGAGGGCCGTAATTGTCTGAACCCAGTAACAAATTACCAATTTGTCCACCAGAGTTCTGTACTGATGCAGAACTAAAGGTGTACAGTGCATCCGCAGTAGGGCTGCCCAATGTATTGTTTGCTGCTGCGACGGCAGATGTAGCGACAATACCGCCAAGTGAATGACCTAGCATTTTGACTTTTGAACCCGTCAGTGGGTTGAAGCCTTGCAGAGGACCTCCAGCTAAAAGACCGCCTTGAGCAGATACTACCAAGCTAGCGCGCAAACCTAACACATCCAGAACACTTTGACGTAGGTTGTCACGCGCAACGGCTAAGTTGGAAAGATTTAGATAAGCCAGTACATTCGCATTTGCGGAACGTTGTTCATCTAAGCTGCGCGTACCATGAATAGGTAAGTCAATAGCGATAACTGCCACACCTGCTTTTACCATATTGAACGCGAACGCGTACGCATTCTCTTTCGCAGAGGTGATGCCGTGTTGATAAATCACAACGTCTGTCGCGACGCCAGATTTAGGTGTGAAGACCAGTACTTCGACATCTTCAACCGATTTCACTACGGGAACAGGCGAGTAGCGAGTAATAATACGCTCACTATCAAGCTGGGTACCATCGGTAAGAGTAAGCTTAGCTCCAACAAGTTTTAGCTGCTCTGTAGGATCTGTAGCAAGCTTTGTCACATCAACAGGATCATTTGCAAAAATGCCTGTTGATAGCTGCTGAACCATGTTTGCTTGCTCGTTCGGATCCGCTAATGCTGCGCTTAGCTTCGCTAGGCTTGGCATCGCAGATACCATTGGTTGCATGTTCCAGCTTGTGCCTTTTTCCAGATAATGAGGCAGTCTTACCACACCTTGTGTCACGCTTACATCGGCACCTGATTGCATGTAAAGGCCTTTAATTGCCGTTTTAGCTGCGTCTAGATCGCTAATGTATTTACTAAAGTCATCGTCAGAGTCTAGCGCAGTGCTAAAGTCTTGGGTTTCACCGAGCGTTATTGTGTAGGCCGTTGATAAGTCTACTGAACCTTCGTTTGAGTCATTTTTGTAAACGGTATTTAGTGTGTTTGCGCCGGTAGAAAAACCAGTAGCGGTTACTCCTTTGACTGCCGCTAACGTATCACCTACAGACTGGGTACTGAACCATGAGGAGTAAACGATGTCGTTAGGGTTAACTTGAGCTAAACCAAAAATGCCTTCAACCGCTTGTGTCACCGCTTGAACAGAAGCAAGAGCACCAGTTTCATAAACGATTTCTTTCGATTTACCTGTCGCGTAACTGGCTGATGTACCGATTGGCTCACCATTCACGTCAGTAACATCTTGTGTAACCGCAAAAATGTACTCGCTTGACTCATCAAGTGAAGCCAAGAACTGGATGTATAGAGAGTTACCTTTTGCTTGAACTACGTAGTCTTGGTTCTGAACGAGTACCTCTTCGATTGGGTTAGATTTACCGTCCCACTCGGTTAAGCGTTGGTTAATCTTGATGACTTTAACACCAGACGGCAACATGCCCGTTGCAAAACCATCGCCGTTGAAGTTAAGAACGATTGGCATAGACGTTGACCATCCATCCATCGTATTCATCGAGGCTCTAGGGTTGGTTAAAGCATCATCGCCATCAGTTGGCAGACCAAGCGTACCATCGCTTGTGTCCATTAATAAGTAAGATGGTGCCGGTACATCTGCGTTCGCTCCTTGAAGCGTAAAACTGATGGATGTTTCGCGATCAAGCAATGCTTGCACTTCATCTTCAAATTGAACTTTGTCGGAAGTACCAGAGCTGGAAGTATCATCACCACAACCAGCAAGAAGGATTGCAGAACAAAGCATTGATAATTTAAACGTGTGTTTCATTGGTTTACTCCGTAATCCCATTATTTGAAGGTGTAGTTCATCTGTACCGCGCTGATGTAAGCAGTACCTTCTGAGTCAAACTTAATCTCTTCACCCAGAGCATTTGTCTCAGTGAAAGAGCCTGATTTACTCTTAACAAGTGCAAAGCCTGCATCGAAAGTTAAATTCTCATTCATTGCGTAAGTTAGGCCCGCGCTGTACCAAAAACGGTCACTGTCAGGGATACTCAATGTCGCTTCACCTGCTTGTTCGTCGTACGCAAAACCTGCACGGAATGCCCAATCCGCATTGAGGGTGTAAGTTGCACCAATAGAATAACGGTTGTTGTCTTCGTATTTCTCTGGTTTGTAGAAACATTGACCAGCAGTTCCATCATTACATTGAGGACTCGTCGCTTTCAGTTCTTTAAATGTGCTCCAATCGGTCTGTTGCCAGCCGTAATGTACTGCCCATTGTTCATTCAGTTGATGGAAAGCCGATAATTCGATAATTGAAGGGAGAGAGATTTTTAAACGGCCATCCACTTTTGGTGATGGAGCTCGGCCTGAGTCGTAACTACTAAACTCACCGTCGTCAAAATCTAGATCAACTTTAGAACGGTAACCAAAGCCAAAACGGTTGTTTTCATTTAGCTCGTACAAAGCGCCAATATTCCAACCCCAAGCAAAAGTTTCGCCTTCCATGCCGACAAGGTTATCGGACTTATTACCACCTAAAATACGGGCGAGTGCGCCTTTGTGGCGAGTCAGCTCTGCTTCAGCGTAAACTAGGTTGATACCACCACCGACACTGAAAGACTCGTTGATACGGTAAGCGACATTAGGGTTGATGTTTACTGAAAGTAGGGAAGTGTCACCCGCCATATCACCTGCGGAAATATCATTTGGATAGTCAGTGGCAACACCGTATGTTGTGAACATACCGATACCCCAAGCCCAGTTATCATTGATAGGGCTGATGTAATAACCTGCTGGCACGATCTGTAAAGGGGCGACATCTTTCGCGTGTTCATTGTTTACAGTGTCGTACACATCGACTTCAGGGTCGATGATAGATAACGCGCCCGAAAATTGAGCTTCTTTGAAAAGTGTCATTGCTGCAGGGTTACGGGCAAGGACGCTGGCATTATCTGCGACAGCCCCTTCACCTGAAAATGCTCGACCAAGACCAGATGCCGAATGTTCAGCTACCTGGAAGCCCGCTGAGTGGGCATTACACGCAAACAATATTGAAATTGTAAGCAGAGAGCAGTGCTTCTTGTTCATCCTTGACCCTCCTAGGGTGTCATAATGCTGGACCGAAGTCCTTGTAATTGTTGTGTGGTACTTACACCAATTGTTAATACGCGAAATACAACGGTGATGTAAATGTAATGTTAATTGTATGTTTAATAACTTGTCAAAGTTTGAGCGTATTTTGCGTTTTAAATATGATGCATAGGTCAAACGATGGCTTGTAAGGGCATGTATTATCGTTATATTTTTGAAGAGAATGGTACGACCAGAATTGTTTTGCGAGCTTTATAGTTAAATAACGATCAAATCAAGAGATAGCTCGCTTTGCTGTTTCTTCACTTCACAGGCATAATTCGCGCTCGCTATGTAGTTATTCAATAGACGCAATAGGAACCGCATTGGAATTACTGAATGTTGAATTTTTAGGTCGTTCGCTAAGGTTCGAAGGATCGATGGCTGGGTGGCAGCAGTTATATTGGGATAATACGTTGGTGTCTCAAATCGATGCCAGTGACAATACCGCAGAGACTTGTCTACACCAGTTTAAGCTCTCTGCGGGTGAGGAAATCCTGAACTGTCATTTAGAGTGTTCTTTAACATGGCAACCGTTTGAATTGAGTTACAAGGTCACAATTAACGGTGAGCTCGTCAACGAAGGTTGTCGAAATGAAAAAGACATCGAGCGCCAAGTGCCAGAAGTTACGCCACCATCCGAAAAGCGTTTAAGTGTAATAGGCCTCGTATCTCTTGGGATGAAAGCACTTAAAAGTGCGAAAGTTATTAAAGTGGCGTTAGCGTCTGCAAGTCTCGCTGCATATTCTTGGCTATTTTCCATCGAGTTCGCGCTAGCGTTGATCGCTTGTTTGGTTTTCCATGAATATGGTCACATTAGAGCGATGAAGTATTTTGGAATGAAGACCAAAGGGATCTATTTGATTCCATTCCTAGGTGGTTTGGCGCTAAGTGACGAAAAGATAAACACGCGCTGGCAGGATGTGGTTATCTCAATCATGGGACCATTTTTCGGTTTAGTACTTAGTGTTGTTTTTACTTTGCTTTATTGGATGACTGGTGAGGTGATCTTCGCTGGGCTTGCTGTGTTTAACGCCTTGCTAAACCTATTTAATCTGCTGCCTATTTTACCATTAGATGGTGGCCATGTGCTCAAAAGTATTACCTTCTCAATGAATACTTGGGTCGGGTTAGTTGGCAGTATTGCGACCGCTTTATTAGGCATTTTTATCAGTTACTATTTCGGTCTGACATTGCTAGGATTTTTATTGTTAATGGGAATGTTAGAAGTGGTGATGGAATGGAGAGCTCGACATCAAAGCCATTTATTGCCATTAACCCGTTATGGGCAGCTATTCTCACTGGCTTGGTACTTGGTCTCTGTCGGAGGTTTTGTTTCTATCATCTGGTATTTTGCCACTCTCGGAGATAGTTTGTTAAGTTTGCCGCTACAGATATTGGGCACTTGATTAGAATCATTAAAAGCTCCCTAGGGAGCTTTTTTATTTGGCAAGCTTAAGTAGTAGACGATAGTAGCAATGAATTAGCCACATCTTGGTGCTTTCGCGTTATACGCAGGCAGCTTATTTATGGTTGCTTGTAAATCTTTAATGCGCGTACTGTGCGATGGGTGGGTTGAGAAGAATTCAGGTGGTTGAGAACCACCTGATGCAGCACTCATATTTTTCCATAAATCGACACTTTGACGTGGGTCGAAACCTGCTTTTGCCATGAATTCCAGCCCGACAATATCAGCCTCGGATTCCTGAGTACGACCGTATGGCAAGATAACACCGTATTGAACACCGACACCAAGTGCCGCCATCGTCATTTGTTGATACTGTTTGTACTCGGAAGCGCCAATGGCAACGTTTGCTAGAGACAACCCGGCATTTGCTAACTGACTTTGTGAGAGACGTTCATTACTGTGGTCAGCGAGGACGTGAGCGACTTCGTGACCAATGACTGTTGCCAACTGATCTTGGTTTTTCGCGACATCTAAAAGCCCGGTATACACGCCGATCTTCCCACCTGGTAGAGCAAACGCATTGACTTGTTCACTATCAAAAACAACGACTTCCCAGTCTTTAAATCCAGATTGAGCGGGAATGGTGTCAGTGATGTGTTTGGCAACGCATTGAACGTAGGCATTCGTTTTGCGGTCTTTGCTGATTGGGATATCTTTCTTCATTTGTTCGAAAGATTTAGCGCCAAGCGATGACATTTCCTGATCTGAAAACATCAGGATCTGGTTGCGACCCGTCGGTGATGCGCTACACGCTGTTAAACCCGCGATAGTTAAAAGAGCAGAGGCTTTCATCCATACCTTCATAACAGGCTCCATTTAATTTTTTGTTTCGAAGCAATAGTATATACCCAAATAGTAACATGATGCATGGATCAAGTTATTCATCTGATTAATAAAGAAGGTGAGATGTTACGTCTTGAAGTTATGCCCAAGTAGCGTCTATGCTAGCTTCCTAGCACATCGTTACAACCTAACAAACCAGTTTGTGAAACTAAGAGTAAAACAATGAGTATATGGAAAAAGCCCGTAAGCATAGAGATTCTGAATGCCACGTCAAAAAATACCCTGATCGAGCACCTACAAATTAAATATACAGATTTCACTGACGACTCCCTTACAGCAACCATGCCCGTATGCAGCTTTACTCATCAACCTTTAGGAATGCTTCACGGTGGTGCATCAGTCGTGCTCGCAGAAACATTAGGCTCATTGGCTGCAAACTTCTCTGTCGATGAGGGCAGCTACTGCGTCGGTTTAGATATTAACGCGAACCATGTGCGAGCCATGCGAAGTGGTCATGTGATTGGTACGGCAAAACCGCTTCATCTGGGTATTTCAACGCAAGTGTGGCAAATCGATATCACTGATGAGCGAGGCCGTTTAGTGTGTACCAGTCGCTTGACCATCGCTGTGAAACAACACAAAACAAAGTCGGTATAAACTAAGATGGTGATTGAGTTTTCATTAGGAAAAATCATTGCAACCCAGCGTGAAATAGTGATTAAGCTCTCCGGTAGTGCAATGGTAACCTTGCAAGCGCAAACCGATGCAATTCAGTTGCTGGGTAGAGGAGCGAACGTTGTTTTATCTCATGGAGCAGAGTGCAAATGGTCTATCAAGCTGGACAACGAGGAACAACTGGCCGAACTTTCGCGAGAAATTGGTATCGATATTCAATAATTTATAGTGTGATGTTTGCACTTTTTGGTAAAAATGAGGAAACTTAGCTTATCGACAACAAGATAAGAATTTCCTCTTTATGAGTAGCCCTCGTTTACGTGTTCAGTTCGAAACACTGTTTGAAAAATTTTCCGGTCACGATACGGACGTTCAGCTCGAAGACATCACCGAAGCGTTGTTTTGTACACGTCGTAATGCTCGTATTGTTCTAAATAAACTTGAAGAAGAGGGCTGGATTGAGTGGCATCCGGCAGCGGGTCGAGGAAAACTTTCGAAACTCGTTTTTAAACGTAATCGAAGCGACGTCAGCGAAAACCTCGCCAGGCGTTATCTCGATGAAGGGAAAATCGGTCAGGCTCTAGATGCGCTTGATAACGATGCGGCACGATTAACGCAGGTTATCCAAGGTTATTTAGGGCTTCAGCATCGACAGGGCGAGCAGGTCGTGCGTTTGCCTTATTATCGACCATTGTCGATGTTAAACCCGCAGAAACCGATGCGGCGTTCTGAACAGCACATCGCCAGACAAATTTTTAGCGGACTCACTCGCCTTGATGAAAATGAACAACTTCAACCAGATTTAGCCCACACGTGGGAAGCAATTTCTGATACTCATTGGCGTTTTTATCTTCGTCGTGGAGTACGCTTTCATAATGGTGAACCGTTAACAACCAGTTGTGTTCTTGAAAGTGTGCTTGCGTTAAATGGCTTGAACTTGTTTTCTCACATAAAGCGGGTGTCTTCACCACAAGAGTGGACCGTTGATATTGAGCTCGTCCGTCCTGATCGCTACCTGCCTCTGGCTCTGAGTGAGTCGCAAGCAAAAATTTTGCTACCGAGTGCTTTGCGTTCTGAAAGCTTTGATAGACAACCGATAGGGACAGGGCCGTTCCAAGTTAAAATGAATGATGATAAGCGTCTTATTTTGACTGCTTTTGATGGCTACTTTGGTTTTCGCCCTTTACTTGACCAAGTGGAGGTGTGGGTAATCGATGAAGCCTATTCTTCAATGGTTTATCCAAGCCTGTCAAAGCCGAAGATGGATAAACAAGGTTCATCCGATGAAGTCGAGCTGGACCCTGGCTGTACATTCCTATTACTAAACAAAAACACTGGGATTGCAAAAGATCCACGTTGGGCAGAGTTCCTCTCGCAAACCCTCAACAGTCACCAGATTTACGCGCATGTCCCACAAGATAAAGTGATGGAACTGGGAGTATTGCAAGCCTTTGGCCTTAAGCCCGGTTGGATTGATCTTAGGCCAGCAGAAGCGGGCAGCGTACCACAGGCTAATAAGGTAATTTCCGTAGCGTATCAGAAAAAGCATCCGATGTTTCCAGTAGTTGCCAAGGCCATCAAGACACTCTTAAAACCGCACGGTATAGAGGTTGAGTTTATTCGTTATGATTCTCAACCGCCCGCACCGGAGGAAGTGGATATCTGGGTGAAAGCTATGGGCATTGCAACGAACCGAAATGACGCGTTGGCGGGCTGGCTCCTGGATTACAGTGATATTGAGAAGTTCAGTTCAGGTTACGATTTTAGTGAATGGGCTAAACTTGTCGATCAATGGCGTGCTGGGATGCACACAGACTTTCCTGCGCGTGAGCTAGGACGACAGTTAGTAAAAAGCTGTCAGGTGATTCCTATGTTTCACTGTTGGCTAGGCGTGAATAAAGACCACAGCGGTGCGTTACAAAATGCAAAGTGTAATGCCTTAGGTTGGTTTGATTTTAATAATGTATGGGTCAAACCGGATATAGAAAGTAACCATGGCGAAACCGAATAAGAAGCAGCCGACGAAAACCGTCGATATCTATTGCTCAAAGTGTAAAACTCAACTATTTAAGTACCGTAAAGGCGGGAAAGGCGCACTGGTTAAATGCTTCAAAGAGCGCATTGTTGACGATTTCACACAAACCCCATGTATTTGCCCCGCTTGCGGACAAGAGTTTGCAAGAGATACTTTAGTAAGAGGAACCCCCGCTTACAAAATGATTGGCGGCAAAGTGACAATGAAATAATGAAGGGCTAGAAAATGAGTATGAAACATGACTATTGCATGGTTTTAAGTACAACCAGTAATGAAAAAAATCGAGATCAGATCATTAAAGGTTTGCTAGATGCCCAATTAGCCGCGTGTATTCAAACAATGCCTATTGAAAGCCACTACGTTTGGAAAGGGGAGGTTTGTACTGACAACGAATGGTTGCTAGTCATCAAAACTCGTCGAGAACTTTATGAATTGGTGGAAGAGAAAATAGAAAACCTGCACGAATACGAGGTCGCTCAAATCGTACAGGTTCCAATTGTTGATGGGTTTAACCCTTATTTAGAATGGTTGAGAGAATCGACGTTGAGCCGACATTAAGAATAACGACAACACTGCACCAACGGTATCGCACAACATATCTTTCTGGGCGTCCCATATGTCACCTTGCGAGCCCAGAAAGGCAATTCCCTCATCGCCACCAGCCAACTCCGCATACCACCATTCGATAATCTCATAGCCAGCAGCAAGTGACATGATAGCAAACAAAGCAAACCAGCAAGAGAACGCTTTGTTGAACCGTTTTTTGTTTATCAAGTATTCAGCGATCGGATATGCGTAAAGGCCAATTGAAAAGTGCGCAACGCGATCAAAATTATTTCGCTCTGAACCAATCATGTCGTTAAACCAGTCAAACGGCACTTCGGAGAACGTATATTTCGCACCGATAGTGTGCAAACAGAGCCAGATGAACATTAAAAAGTAAGCCGTATTACTGAACTGATAGCGAATCGAAATCGCCCAAATAGCAACAAGAATACCAATCGCCGGGATAATCTCCGCAAACCAAACTGCACGTGAGTTAGGTTCCAACGCAGAAAATAAAAACACGATGGCATAAAAAATCGTTAATCCTAAGAGTGTCGAGGTGCTTTTCATAGAGTTATTTGATCCTTCAATTTATCTTACAGTGGGACTCCATAGATTGTGTTAATGATTGCACTTAATTGAACGGTGTGCAATTGATATTTTAATGGGTTTTTTGATCACTGAAAATGTTGATTTATTGGCAAACTGCTCAACATTAAAACGTTTGCGCGTGCACTTTTCATTAAAGTTTGATTTACAACATGCCCATCCATAGAATCCATGATTCAGTCTAATAAAAAAGAAGTAAAGCCATGAAACTGGAAACTGTCGATTATCTTGCTGACGATGCTGCTCAACAGTTCGTTACCTCTCTACGAGAAACGGGGTTTGGTGTGTTGAAAAACCACCCGATTCCACAAGAGCTTGTAGAGTCAATTTACAAAAACTGGCATGAGTTTTTCTGTTCAGATCAAAAGAATGATTTTCACTTTAACGTAGACACCCAAGATGGCTACTTCCCACCTTCTGTGTCTGAAGTGGCGAAAGGGCACAAAGTGAAAGACATCAAAGAGTACTTTCATGTTTACCCTTGGGGGCAGATCCCAGAGCAGCTTAAAGCTGAAATCTTAGAGTACTACGAGCGTGCCAATGCATTTGCTCAAGAGCTATTAGGTTGGGTTGAAGCGTACGCACCTAAGGACGTTCAAGAGAAGTTCTCTATCGCGTTGTCAGAAATGATCAATAACAGTGACAAAACATTACTACGCGTGCTTCACTACCCACCGATGACAGGCGAAGAAGAGCCAGGCGCTATTCGTGCTGCTGCGCATGAAGACATTAACCTGTTAACGGTTTTGCCTGCTGCTAATGAACCTGGACTGCAAGTAAAGAGTAAAGAGGGTGATTGGATCGATGTACCATGTGACTTCGGGAACTTAATCATCAACATTGGTGATATGCTTCAAGAAGCGTCAGGTGGTTATTTCCCTTCAACGACTCACCGTGTAATCAACCCTACGGGTGGCCGTCAAGAAAAGTCACGTATCTCATTACCGTTGTTCCTGCATCCAAAGCCGGAAGTGGTGTTATCTGAGCGCTACACTGCACATAGCTACCTTATGGAACGTTTACGTGAGCTAGGGGTTATTTAACCTTTACGTGATCTCCTTACAAAGGCCGATGGTGAATGACTATCGGCCTTTTTGCATTTATGCTACAAAGTGGAAACTATGTTTTTTGTGCCGTGAATGGGGCCCTAAACTCGTGTCAGAGAGGATGAATGGAAGGACAACGTACTGTCAATAGTATTGAGCCTCATGCAATAGAAAATCCGCTGCTTTGGCCAATGTTAGAAATTCTGAGAAAACAGCCCTCTAATTGGAAAGTGCACACCTTGGCAAGCTCGTTGGGTGAACAAGGTTATATTTCAAAGCTGGACGACTCTCCCGATAAGGATTTATTCAAAAGAAACTTCCTGATCATGAATGCATTATATCAACTGCAAGACACTCTGTATCCGGATAGCTGGCTTCAAGTCGAAGCCATGGATATTCAGCTCATGTCTTCGATGGAAGCTTTGAGGCATAAGATCGATATTCATGATCCTTTGCGTGAGTATTACTTAGATTGGCGCAATTACGAAGCGGACGAAGATGAAGTGCGTCGACTGTTGAATGAATTTTGGACAACTTATCAAAAGTTCATCGGTGGTTCGTCAGTAGCCAGCGTAGATAAGACAAAGGCACTGTCACTATTTGAACTTAACACTGACGCTACGCCTGCGGAAATTAGAAAACAATGGCGAAAACTCGCGCTTCGTTGGCATCCTGATCGAGAAAATGGCGATGCAGAAAGATTTAGAGTTCTTTGTGAAGCGTGGAATGTACTGAGAAACGAATGATTCGCTAAGAATAAAGATAAAGGAAGGCAGCTAACTATAGCTGCCTTTTGATTGAACTGTCTCTGTCAGCGTATCAAAACTAGCATGATGACTTAAACTGAGATTTTCGCATGCGGTTGAGGGCAGCCATAACGTCTAGTGTGCGTGGTTTGGCTAAGTCGCCTTGTTTAGGAAGAGCGGCATGCCACTCACCAGACAGCATTTCTTCAATCTCCTTCGCCGGATGATTACACCAACCTGGAAGTTGAGCAATTTGGAACCATAACCAGCCAATTGTGTTGACTTCATCGGCTGACTCTATCTGTTCCAAAGCGCTAAGATCAGTAAACTCTTTACCAAATCGAAGTGACTCTTTGCCTTTCGCATTCACACGGAACTTGCCGTCAGTCAGAATATTCATCAACGCAACGCGGTTCAGTGCTCGAGGTGGGAAGGTCTGTAAACGTTCTTCTGACTCGTTATGGCGTTGAGTAGGGTGCTGAGCGATAACTTCTTTCGCTTTTTCAGTCACATCAACGGCTTGGTAGTCGTGCATTTGAATGACGGTATCGGCAACGTCTAAGTAGTCGCCCGACCCACCCATAACGATAATGGTAGAGATATCAAGATCATCTCGTAATTGACCAATGCGGTCGACGAGAGGAGTAATTGGCTCATCACCTTTTGCCACCAATGCCTGCATACGCTCATCTCTAATCATGAAGTTGGTAGCAGAAGTATCTTCATCAATCAATAATGTGCTTGCACCCGCTTCAATAGACTCTTGAAGCCAAGCGGCTTGCGACGTTGAGCCTGATGCGTCTTGAGTAGAAAAGTCCGCCGTATCTTTACCCATCGGTAAATGGTTGATGTAGTTCGACAGGTTCAAGTGGTGTACGCATCGGCCATCTTCGGCACGAATCTTCATAGCCTTGTTATCGGCAACAATGTATTCGCGGCCATCTCCTGGAATATGATCGTAAATTGAACGCTCTATTGCATTTAATAAGGTAGATTTACCGTGGAAGCCGCCACCTACGATCAGTGTGATACCTTTTGGAATTCCTAATCCTGTGACATGGCCCTTGTTTGGCGCATGTAAAGTGGCTTGTAGAGATTCAGGGGCTTTAAACTCAACGGCTTCTTTCATTGGAAGGTCGCAATTACCTGCAATTCGAGGAAGAATACTGCCGTTTGCGACAAACGCGACTAAGTTATTGGCCTCTAACTGTTCTCGCAGGGCATCTTGGTCTTCAACAACTTGGCAGTGCTTAATTAAAGCGGCTTTGTCGAGTTCACGCTCTAAAGTTGCTCGACGGATAAACTTAGGCAGGTGGAAAGTCAGTATGTTGTTGGCTTTTTTCCCCAATACTGAACGACCTTCAGCTGGTAAGTTAACTCGAAAACGCAGTTCAATACCTTCTTCAGTAAACAACACCGCGGTGCTATCCAGTACAGTTTGGCCTGTCAGTGAAATTGATACTGAGTTTTCTTGTTTAGCAAACTGTTCAAAACTACGCGCAATAAAATCACGTGCAGCTCTTTGAAATGCAGGAGACTCGTCTCTTAGCCACTCAAGACCAGTCAAAGACCATGCGCGAGTCGCACGAAAACGTGACGCCGATGCATAAGGGTCACCCTGTACATGATCGATAAACAAAGTGAAATCAGTGAAGTCGTATTGACCTTTGATTTGCTGATAAGCTCGGTAGTTCTGCTTTTCAATTTTCTTAAGCGTGGCAGTCAACTGATCCATGAAGATATTGGCCTTTTAATAGAAGCGGGCGGCGATTATAGAAACCACCGCCCTCATAGTAAAGAGAATGCTTAGGAAGAGTAGGCGTATTGCCCGCCAGAAAGGCGCTGATTAAACAAACTTTGCTCAAATTCATTACAAGGCATAGGTTTACCATAAAGAAAACCTTGTCCGATATCACAACCCTCACCAATAAGAAACTGCTCTTGTTGGTGGGATTCAATGCCCTCGATCACTACTTGGAGTTCCAGTTTTTTTGCAATGTGTATGATTGAACAAATGATCTCGCGATCATCATCTGACTTTTCCATTTGCTGGACGAAGCTTTTATCAATTTTGATGGCATCAAACGGATATTTCTTTAAATAGCTGAACGAAGCATATCCTGTACCAAAATCATCAAGTGACAATGTCACACCTAGTTTATGCAACTTATTTAACGTTGTGCGTGCTACTATTTCATCAGCAATTAGAGCGCTCTCGGTTACTTCGAGTTCGAGAAAGTGTGCTGGCAAATGGAAAGTGTCGAGTAGGTGTTGCACTTGTTCTGCAAAATTTACGTTTTGTAATTGAATGGGAGAAACGTTGACGGCAATTTTGAAGTTATCGATTAACTCAGACCATTGTTTCGCTTTGTCTATCGCGGTACGCAGAACAAAAGAGCCAACTTCAAAGATAAGCCCGTTTTGTTCGGCCATATGTATCAATGCTTCGTTGGAAACGTCGCCAAGTATTGGATGTCTCCAACGAAGCAAGGCTTCTGCGCCAATCCATTTACGTGTTTTGGAGTCTACTTGAGGTTGAAAGTACAACACTAAATCGTCGTTACGCACTGCTTGTAAAAGGTAACTTTCCAGTTCATTGTGACTATTGAGATCCGCCGAATGATTTTCTCTAAAATAACTAAAAGGTTCGCCGGATTCTTTACATAGAAGCATCGCGTAACATGCATGTTGAAGGATACGCTTAGCATTGCTGCAATCTTTGTAAGCTTGAACTATACCGATATACGTGTGCAAATGTATTTCTGTTTTGTTGAAGACAAATCCATCTACGCTAATTTTAGTGATATCATCTAATAGTTGATTTAACCGAGCTTCAATATCCTCTCCCCAAATCAATAAAACCATGTCATTCGAACTTGGTCTACCAGTGATAAATCCGCTAGCACCGTGTCTGGTTAATCTGGAGTGAAATTCTTTTAAAATGTTGTCAAAGACCTCGAACCCGTGCCTGGTCTGAATACTGCGAGCGTTACTAAAACCAATGTTGATGACCACAAGCGATTGCTGATCACTATCAAGGGACTGTAAGGTGTATTGGACAATGTTCTCAAGTGCAGAACGATTTAGAAATCCAGTTCCCTGATCATGTGTTTTTTGGTAGCTCACTTGTTTTTCCGCGGCTTTACGGCGATCAATTTCTTGTGTTAAGGAGTAACTTAACTGGGCTAAATCCGTGGTACGATTTTCAATTCGACTCTTTAGCTCGGTGTTAAGTCGCTGAAGTTTATGTTGTTGGTACACAACTGAAAGCTGTGCTTCGATTGAATCTTTGAAAGTTTCAAGCAACTGACGGTAACTATCGTTGTACTCGTTTCTCTCAGAGTCAAGCATACAGATTGTTCCAAATGACTCCCCATTTGGCCAGAATAGCGGTAAGCCGCAATAAGAAATCATGCCTAGTTTGATGTCTGGGTTATTTTGCCATTCTTCATCTTCAAGCGCATTGGGGATTACAAGCTCGCCTTTCTGTTCTATAACTTGCTCGCAATACAAACCGTTACCAAGCTGCTCTGCATCGCCAGTACGATAAGGATTACCTAGAGTTTCGCTAGATGTATTTACTTCTATGCGATCCGGATGGATACGCATAATTAATGTGGTGGGTACGTGTGTTATTTGAGCCAGTAAGTTGACGATTTCTTGCCAACTTCTTCGCATAGACTCAGGGATTTCGTAGTCTAATGTTTGCAATCTCCCCATATAGGTCATCCTTTACGTGGTTTCACTTCCTGTGAATTAAAAACGCAGACTGCTCTATTTTGTTCTCGCTTTTTAATTAAGTATAGGGTGGCTAGGGCTCGAAACAAAAAAAAGTCCTGAAAAGTGTTCAGGACTAGGAATAGTTGTCACATATCTCATCCTTGAAACAGGTAACAAGCATCAAGGCTTAAGCGACATTAACGATTCAATAGAAATGTCTTGCGAATAGTCGACATCTTCAAAGTTAAAGCCATTGAGCTTCATAAACTCATCTTTAAAACCTTGGTAATCACCAATCTCTCTAAAGTTATCAGCATTCATCTGTTCTAAAAGAGCGTGGACTTCTTGTTGAACTTGCGGTTCAAGTTCCAAGTCATCTATTCGAATCAAGCGTTCACCGTCAACTGGCACTTTCTCTTGATCGTATAACTTCGTAGTAAACAGTCGCTGCATTTGTTCAATACAGCGTTCGTGAGTACCTTTTTCCTTCATCACTCTATAAAGCGCTAACAGGTAGGGACTTAGCGCAGGGATGAATACACTGGCTTTCGTCACCAACGCCTTACACACGGTTGCGTAAGCACCGCCGTCAAAGTTGGCGAGTTTGAGGTTTAATGAATGACTGGTTTGGTGTAAATCGATTTTCGCTCGACCTAACGTACCATCGAGATAAATTGGGTGCGTAATGTCAGGGCCCATGTAAGAAAAGGCGATGGTTTTGCAGCCGTTTGCAATAGAGTCGTTATTGATGAGTGTGTCAATCCAGCTTTCCCAGTCTTCGCCGCCCATTACTTTAATGGTGGCATTGGCTTCCTCTTCTGTTGCAGGCGTTAAGGTGGTTTCTATCCACTTATCGTTCTCCAGCATGATAGAAGCGCCAGTGACAGGTTCACCAATCGGTTTAATGACACTGCGCCAAAACTCATCAGATTCAGGTTTAGGTCGAACACCGGTTGCCAAGCTATAGATGACTAAGTCAACTTCACCCTCAAAGTACGTTTCAATGGCTTCAATCACTTGATTGCGCACCGAACCAGAGAATGCATCGCCAACAATATTTATTGCGGTACGCCCGGCTTGATTTGCTTCCTTCTTAAAAAAGACGTTGTTATACCAACCCGCACTCCCAACCCCTTTCTCTGAAGGGCCACGCTCAAATGAGACGCCAATGGTATCGGCGTTAGCGCCACCGAACGTTAGGGCTATTCGGGCCGCTAGGCCGAAACCAGAGGAGGCACCAATAATCAAAACCCGTTTTGGGCCTTTTTTGATCTGTGGGGCGCGTTTTACGTATTCAATTTGCTCTTTAATAGATGCATGACACCCTTTGGGGTGCGCAGAGCGAGCAACAACACCTTGAATTAACGGTTCTATTCGCATGTTGTTATCTATCCTCGATGAGTGGAATTGAAAATAGATTAACGTAAAGTTACGTAAAACTTATTGAGCTAGACCATTAAAATTAGAGATGTTTAATTAATTCTTGAGCAACGAAATCAGCGATCCAAGGTTGTGCATCTGGTTTTGGGTGAAGGCCATCATCCATCATCCATTCTGGTTTGGTGACAACATGCTCTAAGAAGAATGGCATCAAGGCAACTTGTTGATGCTGTGCAAGCTTAGGGTAGATATCGTAAAACATATCGCTATAGCGCTTACCATAATTAGGTGGAACCCGAATTTGCATCATGACAACGTCCGCACCAGAATCTTTTACCATGGTAATCATTTTTGAAAGATTCGACGTAATAAGTTTAGGAGGGAAACCTCTTAGGCCATCGTTGGCACCTAACTCAATAAGTACCATGTCAGGGCTATGCTGAGTTAGCAACTGAGGTAACCGTTCTAAGCCATTGCCGGTTGTATCGCCAGAAATGCTGGCATTAATAACTGTTACATCTTGACCATGTTCTGACAACGCATCAGGGAGTAAGCTAGGCCAACTCTCTTCGATCGGCATCTGATAGCCTGCACTCAAGCTATCACCCAAGACAAGTAGCTTTTCGCTCGCATGTGCAGTAGCGGAAAAACAAAAAAATAGAACTAAGGAAAGTATACGAATCATGCAAACACCTGTACTTAATGCACCTATTGTTCAAGCCAATTTGGTTTCTAAACAAGTCTCTACTAATCAAGAACAATTAACAATCCTCAAAGACGTAAATGTTGACATCCGAAAAGGAGAAAAAATCGCCATCGTCGGAACTTCCGGTGCAGGTAAGTCAACATTGATGACGTTGCTAGCTGGTCTTGATACGCCGACATCAGGCGAAATTACTTTATTAGGTCATGAATTATCAAAACTGGACGATGAAGCACGTGCGAAAATTCGGGCTGACTCTTTAGGTTTCGTTTTCCAAAGTTTCTTGTTAATCCCGAGTTTGAGTGCATTACGTAATGTCACGCTTCCTTGTCTTTTACGTGGTGAAGCCGAAGATGAAGCAAGAGCAGCGGAATTATTAGCTGCTGTTGGATTGGAAAAACGTGTCGACCATTTACCAAGCCAGTTATCTGGTGGTGAACAACAGCGAGTTGCGCTAGCGCGTGCATTTATGACACAGCCTGAGCTGTTGTTCGCAGACGAGCCTACCGGCAATCTTGACCATCAAACCGCAGACAAAGTGATTGAGCTGCTATTCGATCTTAATGAACAGCACGGGACAACTCTGATTTTAGTAACACACGATGGTCATCTAGCAAGCCGATGTGACCGTATTTATCGTATGGAGGCGGGTGAGCTTAAGGAGGAGATGTAATGTCTGCAGTATCATCAAGTGAAGCAACATCCACAGAGCAAAACAGTACAACACAGCACTCGCCGAATAAAAGTTTGATACGTTGGAGTTTCGGCGAAATAAGGCAGGGGAACCTTTGGCCTATTAGCGTTGCTCTTATTCTCGTGATTGCGAGTATCTTTGCGCTTTCTGCATTAGCAGAACGAATGGAGCAGGTGATCGTCAAGCAGGGGAAGGACGCATTAACGGCAGATGCGGTGTTTGTGTCTGCTAATCCCATTCCGGACACGTTGTTAGCCTCGACTGAAAGCCTTGACCGTTCGACGATGACACGCTTTGCCACTATGGCATTTAGCGATAATGGTATGCAGCTTATTTCTGTAAGGGCGGTGGATGATAATTACCCTTTAATGGGAGAGCTCGTTCTTGAAAATAATCCAGCCGGTCGCGTTAAAGAGAACCAACTCTGGCTTGATGAGCGGATTATGACTCAACTAAGCGTAAAGTCAGGTGACAGTGTCACGATAGGCGATGCCGAGTTTACTGTATCAGGCGCAGTATTGATGGAACCAGGCTTGAGCTTTAATCCATTTCAGCAAATGCCTTCTGCATACATTCATCAAAGTGACGTAGATAAAACAGGAGCAATTCAAGTTGGGAGCCGAGTTCAATACCGTCTGTTTTTACAAGCCGATGATAAAACACTAAAGAGCTTACAAGATGATACGCAGCTTTCTCCGAGCGATCGCTGGCGCACGCAAGATACTGCCAGTCGTAGTAATGAGGTTTTTGAACGTACGACGCAGTATCTGTCTTTGACCGTAGCGATTGTCATCATTATGGCGGCGACAACATTGGTTCTTACTTGTCAAAATTACGTGAACAGCCGGACACAAACTATTGCGATGTTGAAAAGTCTTGGTGCGAGCCGCCGATGGATTGAAAAGTGGTTATTTATTCAAGTCACAATCCTTCTCATTAGTGCCAGTGTCGTCGGCCTACTGCTAGGGAGCGGGCTGGAGTATTTATTACGCATTCCACTCAAAGACTTATTACCCGATCCACTCCCTAGTTACGGCGTCACACCATTTTTGGTGGCATTTATCTCAGCAGTCTTGATTACGGTGCCCGCTCTCGGTATACCATTGTTAGGCTTGATTAAAACTCCCGCGTTAGAAGTGCTACAGCAGGGCAAAGCGCAACGTTCTTGGAAGCGAATGTTACTTGTTCTAGTTCCCGTTGTTCCATTGCTTTTACTGTATGCAGACAACACCTTAGTTTGGATCGTGCTCACTGGTATAGCGGTACTGTTTGTGGTACTCGCAGCAGTTAGCGTCATACTCACAAAACTGTTTGCACGTGTTTCAACCCGTCCTGCAATGAAGCTTGCGTTGAGTCGTATCAACCGGACGCCAGTAACCAGCGGTCTACAGTTTGGTTCTTTGGCATTATCTTTGATGTTGCTGTCTATCATTTGGCTTGTGCGCAGCGATATTCTCGCTGATTGGGAGAGAACCTTACCTGCAGACGCGCCAAATGTGTTCGCTTTGAACATTGGTGATTATGAGCTCGATAACTACCTAGAAACCCTAGATAAAAATGGAGTTACGCGGTCACAAGCTTATCCAATAATTCGTGGACGACTAACAGAGATTAACGGTCAAAACGTCAAAGAGATTGATTACGAAGGAGAAGGTTCTGACGCGATACGTCGAGAGCTAAACCTGACATGGGGAGATACCCTACCAGAATATAATGATGTGCTTTCGGGTGAATGGACAAACAAAGGGAGTGTATCTGTAGAAGCGGATGTAGCAAATGACTTAGGCATCAAACTCGGTGATACGCTGCGCTTTGTAATAAACAGCCAGAATTACGATGCAGTAGTAGATACCATCCGTTATGTCGAATGGCGTGACAT
Organism: Vibrio sp. 779(2023); assembly: GCF_033344285.1. Classification (NCBI taxonomy): domain Bacteria; kingdom Pseudomonadati; phylum Pseudomonadota; class Gammaproteobacteria; order Vibrionales; family Vibrionaceae; genus Vibrio; species Vibrio sp. 779(2023). The sequence continues at coordinate 19,856 of NZ_JAWPOM010000009.1, read as the reverse complement.
GAAGCCTAACTTTTATTTTATTTTCTCATCTGACGTGATGGCTAATTTACCTGGTTCTTACCTCATCAGTTATAGGATTGAAGAAGGAAATGAAGCGTTGTTGACGTCAATGTCACGTGCTCACCCAACGGTCTCTGTTTTAGATATCCGAACTATGGGCGAGAAAATTCAGGCTTTGATTCAGCAAATCGTATCAGCAATCACCATCCTTGCTCTTTTAGGCGTTGTTGCTGGTCTGCTGCTCATCTTTACGCTACTGAGGTTAAGCTTGTCCCAACGCCAACAAGAGATTCGTTTGTATCGCACATTAGGTTCAAGTAAGAAACGGATCAACACAACCCTGTGGGCCGAGTACGGAATTATGGCGTTGATTGCTAGTGGTGTTGCGGTATTCGCTGCGGAAGTTTGTGTGGCCGCAGTCATGACATATGGATTCGATCTCAATGCACAAATTCACCCCGAATTGTGGATAGCTTTACCGCTTGCAACATTTGTTACGTTGGCACTTGTAGTGATGAGTTTGTTGAAAAGATTGTTAACGCCAGTAAACACTTAATCGCAGCGAGTGTTATCAAGTTTGGAACACTCCATGACACTTTTATTTTAGTTATCCACAAAAACAGTGGATAACTTTTGGGATAACTAAATGGGGTAAAAAGTGGGGTGTTTCTGCAGGCTTTGCGCCATGGGTCTTACAGTGAAATTCTTATTCACATAGACACAAAAAAGTGTCTTCTTAACCATGTCGTCAAGTACTTTTTCGCAAATTTTTTCTACTTTAATGCACTTTACAGGCGCTGTTGGATATTTCGCAAACCCATGAACTTTTTGTGATTTTAATCAAGTCCAAACACGAGTAGAATCCACCGTTAGTAAAGAATTTTCCTTATAAAATTTTTAGTGAAGCAATGAAGTCTGAGTTTCCAAGTTATAAAGATAAGCATATCGCTGTTGTTGGTGGCGGTGTAGCAGGTGCAACAGCAGCAATTCATTTTGCGGAGCTGGGTTTTAAAGTTTCCGTAATAGAGAAGGGCGTATCACTAGTAAATGGTCCACCCATTTGTCATTTGCATGCTGGTGGTAATTTATATCGAGAGATTTCCGAGCAACAATGCTTAGACTTGTTAGCACAATCTATCGATACTGTTCGACTGTATCCGCTTTCACTGAATATTCGTCCGACAATCATCGCGGTTCCTCATTCCGATGGTGGAGACCCATCCACACTAGTTCCGCGATTAGAGGTTGTGAAAAGTGCTTATCAGACGCTCGTTGATAAAGATGAGAGTAATAAAGTGCTCGGCGAACCAAGCGAATACTACAAACTGTATTCAAAAGCGGAGCTAGAAGCTCTCGCGCAACGTACTCAACCAAGTCATCCTACAAACTTCGATGAGTGGTGCATTCCTTTTGCTCAACATGCTGATCTTGAAGCGCTAAAGTATCCTGTTGTCGCAGTTCAAGAATATGGTTGGAGTGTTTTTCGCCTCGCCGCAATTGCCAACTTAACACTAGATACGCTTCCTAATGCTTCGGTCTTCACACAAGCAACGTTTAAGCAAGCCGATTGGATGGGGGAACACTGGCAACTTGGCTATGAACGTGAAGGTATCGATTACCTGATGACATGCGACTACTTGGTTAACGCGTGTGGCTTTGAAACAGGCTCAATTGACAACACAGTTGGTGCCAAGCGTGACAGGTTGGTGGAGTTTAAAGCCGCTTACGTTACGAGGTGGGCAGACTGTCAACAACAATGGCCAGAAGTTATTTTTCATGGCCCGCGTGGAACCGATAAAGGAATGGCTCAATTGACGCCTTATGGCGATGGTTACTTTCAACTTCATGGTATGACAAAAGGAATCACGCTGTTTGAAGATGGTTTAGTGGAGAGCACGAACTCATCTGCTCAACCTGAACTGCCTATGCCTTTACTCTCGAAGATCCGTAACGGCTGGAGAGAAGAAGTGTTAGAAGAGCGAACGAACAATGCCATCAAACACATGGCGCAGTTTATTCCCGACTATCACTCTGCTGTAAAAGGAGGAAAAGCATTGTTTGGCGCTCAGCAAATTCCCGGAACAGACCCAGTACTCAGAGCGGCAGATGTGACTTTTGAAGATAACCACTATGCGAGAATAGAGGTGGTAAAAGCGTCATCGACACTACTCGCAGCGCAAAAAATGCTTCAATTCTGGTTTGACATCGATCCTAACCAAAATGTGGAAACACAGCATCCGGTCGCTGTAAAGTGGTCTGAACAAGAGGTCGAGCAGTACGCGATTAAACTCACTCAAGAGCGAGGCTATCCACAAGCTTTAGCAGTGCGTTATGGTATGCCTACATAATCGGCTGTGTTTGGGCTCAGTGGTTGTATTAGTACCCAAAAAACTGAGCCCATTGGCACCATACTTCTTGCAAGCCTAGCCTATCTCCTTTCACAAAATTGACTTTTTGTCCGGGCTTCGCCTGTGCCAGTCTAGGTAAGTCAATACGAGCTACGCAGCCAAATTTAGGATACCCGCCAATAGTCTGGTGATCGTTGAGCAGCACAATAGGGTTACCATCGCTAGGTACTTGAATTGAACCTAATGCAATTCCCTCTGATAGGACGCCTTCGTAAGGTGGACGAATGTTATTGCCCTCAAGACGGTAGCCCATGCGATTCGAATTGGGGGAGATGATGAATGCTTTGTTATAAAATGCTTGGCGAGCCTCTTCATCAAAGTCCTCGTTCTGATAGCCTTCAATCACTCTCAACTTAATAGGTAAGTTGTAATCTGGCTTAAAACGAAACGTCATTTGCCTTGGTTTACGTTTCGGTAAGTTATGAGGGACAAAGGGAAGAATATCGCCAGCTTTCAAAGCGCCACCATTTGAATCATAACCACCTAGAGATTCTCGCGAGACGGTCGATGCGCTTCCTAAGTGCTGAGCAACATTGAATCCACCTTTAACCGCTAGGTAGGAGCGAAGTCCATTCCTTGCGACTCCGAACTGAAGCTTCTGTCCTTTTTTCAACGTAAAGTCAGACCAATTTGAAATAGGTTCACCATCTATTTTTGCATTTAAATCACCGCCACATATAGCAAGGTGGCAGTTATGCAAGGCAATAAAACAAGCGTTACCCAAAGTAATTTCAATCGCAACGCAATTGACTACGTTACCAAGCAAATGGTTGGCCCAGCTGTAAGCATAGTCGTCGACCGGCCCACCTTGAGTCACACCGACATGCGCTAAGCCAAAACGACCAAAGTCTTGAACTAAAGAGAGCGGTCCTGGCTTTTCCACCAGTAATCCACCGTAACTCATAGTACGCCTCCTAAATCGATAAACTCTTGTTTTGAAATAGCATTAAAGGTGACCTTGTCACCCACTTCAAACGGTATAAAAGGAGGAGAGTCGGAGAAGAGCGCAAGCGGGCTTTTACCAATAATGTTCCATCCGCCAGGACTATCTGATGGATAGACGGCCGTTTTAGAGTCTGCGATTCCTACACTTCCGGCCGGCACTTGAGTTCTTGGTGTGGCAAGCCTTGCCATGTGCAATTGAGTATCAACGTCAGAGAGAAATGCAAAGCCTGGAGCAAAGCCAATTGCAGAAACCGCGTACTCGGTTTTCGTATGCAGGGTAATAAGATCGTCTAATGACAGACCTCGCTTTTGAAAACGAGATAGATCTAACGCGGTTTCTTCAGAGTAATATACAGGGATAGTAATGTGATTCGGCTGGGAAAGCTTAAGTGATTGAGTATCAAACTGGCTCACGATTTGTTGCAGCTCATTAACTAAGTTTTTTTCGTTGATTCGAAAAGGTAAGTAATCAATGAGAATAGTTTGATAGGAGGGGACAACGTTCATAACAATTGAAGCGAAAGTTTCTCTTATGCTGCGAGCAAGCTCTCCGACTGCATTTTCAGAAATACTCTCATCAAACTTAATGAAAATACTGCACTCGGAGATCAAAGAGATATTAAATTTCTCTTTATGCATTAATTTCCTCCAGCGTATAGGCTTTGGCGGATCTTTTGGATCAGCGCGATCGACTCTTCATTGTCACCATGAACACAAATTGTGTCGGCTTCCAATAATATGTAACCGCCTGAAGCGGTTTTGACACGCCCAGAGTCAGCTAAGGTCCGGACTTGCTCAAGTATCGCGTGCTCGCTTTTTAACACGGCATTGGGCTGTGTTCTAGGAGTCAGTAAGCCGTCATTTTGGTATAAACGATCTGCAAATGCTTCAAATAGCAAGGGAACATCATAATCGTCTGCGATTTCTAAGTATTTTTCGTTTTCCTGTGAAGCTAGGATCATTAACGGTACTTTGAACAGTGCTGCCGCCTTTACTACCGCTCTAAATATCGCATCACTTTTCATCATGTCGTTGTATAGAGCGCCATGAGGTTTTATGTAACTGATGTCTGTGTATTGCGCCCGGCATAATGCTTGTAAAGCACCAACCTGATATATAACCATGTTCGTAATTTCATCACCCGTCATGCTTATGCTTCGTCTGCCAAAGCCTTGTAGGTCGGCGTAACCTGGGTGTGCGCCAATATCAACATCGTTGTCATTCGCTAGGGTGATGGTGTCGTGCATGACATTAGGGTCGGAGGCATGAAAACCACACGCGATGTTCGCCATATCAACATGGGGCATCACGTCTTCATCTGCGCCCATACTCCAAGAGCCAAAGCTCTCGCCCATATCACAGTTCAATGTAAGTTGCTGTTTATTCAATGTCATACGTTTTATTTCTACACAAGCAATGGTTTTACGATGCAGGAAAATGCATCTAGGTTCAGTGACTCACTTCATTCTTCTATCATGAAAACGAAGCTTTTTGAGCAGATAGCTGACGAAAAAGATCACGTTAGTCCATAAAGATGTTGCCGTTATTTGAGTTGATCCGAATTTTAAGGTATTTCGTTTCTTTTCCATCCAATTTTTGAGAATTTAAGGTTATTTTGCATTAGCATCGTGTTAATCTTGTCGCCCTTCATGGGTGATAGATTGCATAATGGTTCTTCTGTCATTTTTGTGGTTGTCTGCGACAGGAATATATATGTCATTACGAGCGAAGCTTATTTGGCCTCTTCTGGTCTTTTTAACGGCTATCTTTGTTATCTCAAAAGGTTACACCTCGTATACTGTATACCAATCGTCTAAGCATGAACTGGTCGAGCAGACAAGAAAGTTGATTAACAACGTTTCTTTCTCAATTAAAGATGCGCTCACGACAAAGGACAAGCAAAAAGCTCAAACTATTCTCGCCAACTTTTTAAACCAGCCAAATGTAACGCGGGTCAAACTTTATGACCAAGATCATCAACCATTCGCTGTTATGGAGATAAGTGGGGCACTAGCACCCGTTCCAAGTCAAACCGAAAGAAGTAGGTTGCACGCTCTAGGCTATGCCTTATCAACCAAATTTCTTTATGTTCTAGAGCCGATTATCCATGATGGCTATGTCATTGGTAGCATGAGAGTCACGCTTTCTCATCGCCCAATCGTAGAAGCCATACAATCTTTACTTCAAGATGGCGCTTTACTTCTTCTGTTTCTGATCGCTGGTGGCACTGTTTTTTACATAAGTATCGAGAGGCTTGTTCTCAAGCCCGTGATGGAAGTCAACCGCGTAATAGAGAATGTGACACACGGACGAAACACGGAAAATCAAGCTCGCTATTACGCCAAGGATGAAATTGGAGACCTCGCGAGCTCTTTCAATCAAATGATGAATAGGTTAACAGTACGTGAGAAGCAGCGGCAACATTCGCTAGACACACTAGAACAAAAGCGCGCATTTTCAGAAGAGGTTATCGAATCTGTTCAGCATGCATTAGTTATTACCGACAATTCCGGACGTGTTATTCATTGTAATACGGCGACTCAGCAAATATTTCAAAAAAAATTAGATGAGCTTAAATACGCCAATATTCGTGATCTAATTAAAACCAAAACACCGAATGAGCTGAGTCAGATCCTGAGTCGAGGCCTAGAGTGCGATGATATTCACCTCAAAAATGCAGATAACGAACAGCAGTTGAGCCTAACCAGTCGTCGCCTCTCGACACATGAATACTTACTGTTTTCGATTCAAGATATCACCGAAATTGAAGAAGCCATAAACCGGCAACGTGTTGCGGGACGCGTTTTTGAAAGCAGCCAAGATGGTCTCATTGTTCTTAATCATCGCGGTGTCATTACGATGGCAAACCCTGCCGTCACTAAGTTAGTCGGCTTAGAGGTGGATCAGCTTATTGGGAAGTCATTCATCCAAACGCTAAAGTGGCGCAAGTTACAGGAAATGATGCCTAGTATCATCGAGTCGATAGAAAATTATGGCGTTTGGCAAGGTGAAGTTATCGAGAAGAACCATATTGGTCAGTTTGTACCGATGTTTGCTCGAGTCAATCGTATCGTTAAGTGTGAAGACTATGGTTTCTATGATCTGGTTATTGTTCTTACCGACCTTTCCGGCGCAAAAGAGATGGAACGATTGGAGCATTTAGCTCATCACGATGCTTTAACGGGGTTAGCAAATCGATCTAAGTTCCATTTAGAGTTGGAACAACTAGTACAACGCTCTGGATACTTGCGTGACGAATTTGCAGTTTTGTACCTCGATCTGGATGGATTTAAAGAAGTTAACGATACCTACGGTCATGATGCAGGTGATGAAGTTTTGAAAAAAGTTTCCGAGCGTCTAACATCTGCGACGAGACATAGTGATTTAATCGCAAGACTTTCTGGTGATGAATTTGTCATGTTGGTTAATCCCGCCAATCAAAAAGTGGTCACCCGAATAGCAGAACAGTTGCTCGAGAGCATATGTGCTCCAATTGAGTACAAAGGTCACTTACTCAAAGTTGGCGTTAGTATCGGCGTAAAATTAGTCGGCGTAAATGAGCGCGATGCTACTCGAGTTTTAAAAAGTGCGGATACGGCAATGTATCAAGCAAAGAAAGCCGGGAAAGGCCAAGCAATATTAATGGGATGCGAATTACAAGAGACAGTTTAAATCGTAACGTCAAAGCTTTAAACTAACCCGATTCGCGTCAGAAGGAATAATAAAATGAAAGTACTCGTTACGGGTGGTATGGGTTATATCGGTAGTCATACGTGTATTCAAATGATCGAAGCTGGCATGACGCCAGTAATTCTAGACAACCTGTACAACAGTAAATCTACGGTATTAGATCGAATTGAAAAGGTATGTGGTGTAAAGCCAACCTTCATTCAAGCCGATATCAGAGACAAATTAGCGATGGTAGAAGCACTAAAGTCGCACAATATTGAAGCTGTTATCCATTTTGCAGGTTTAAAGGCCGTCGGTGAGTCTGTAGCAAAACCTCTAGAGTATTACGACAACAACGTTAATGGCACGTTAGTATTGGTTGATGCAATGCGTGAAGCCGGAGTTAAATCGTTGGTATTTAGTTCATCAGCGACTGTATACGGTGATCCTGCATCTGTACCCATCACTGAGGACTTTCCAACTAGCGCAACTAACCCATATGGGCGCAGCAAATTAATGGTAGAAGAGTGTTTAACCGACTTCCAAAATGCGAACCCTGACTGGAGCATTACACTTCTTCGTTACTTTAACCCGGTAGGTTCACATCCAACAGGCGAGCTAGGTGAAGATCCTCAAGGTATTCCAAACAACTTAATGCCGTTTGTTTCTCAAGTTGCGGTAGGGCGCAGAGAGTTCCTTTCTGTGTTTGGTAGTGATTATCCGACCAAAGATGGCACAGGCGTACGTGATTATATTCATGTAATGGACTTATCTGATGGTCACGTTGCTGCATTAGAAAAAGTAGGTAGCAAAGCTGGCCTTCATATCTATAACCTCGGTACTGGTAACGGCTACAGTGTACTGGACATGGTGAAAGCATTTGAAGCCGCAAGTGGTAAAGGTGTCCCATACCAACTTGTTGAGCGTCGTCCAGGTGATATTGCAGAGTGTTGGGCGGATCCATCAAAAGCGATGAATGAGTTAGGTTGGAAAGCAACTCGCACTCTAGAAGAAATGACTGGCGATACATGGCGCTGGCAGTCTACTAACCCTCAAGGTTATCCAGATGCCTAATCTTTAATTTACATAATAGTAACAAAAAGGCGCGTGATTGCGTCTTTTTTGATCCAAATCGGAAAAAATCGTAAATTACTGGTTAAAAGGTAGCAAGTATATATAGAGCTGTTAAACTATGCCCGACTCTTAATTTGGGTTATAAATTTTCTCATAGCTATTGGGGTAGTTCATGGAACTCGGTCTGATCATCACTTTCATCATTGCAGCAGCAGTAATGGTGAAAAAAGAGATGGCAAAACAGTAAACTTTCATTTTTCATACTTTTCTTTACATTTTTGAAATGAAAGCCATAAAAAAAGCCAGCATTACGCTGGCTTTTGTGTTTTTAAGGTTTAGAACTCGTATTTAACACTAATGTTATAATTACGCTCAGCTTGCGTTTTGTCTCGACTTAACTCAGTCTTACCGCGAACATCGTTCCAAAGATGGTATTCTTCATTCGTTAGATTCATAACACCAGCACGAATGGTTATATCTTTCATTGGTTTGTAGTACGCCGTTAAGTCAACGACTGTCGCAGACGGCAAAGCAACTTGGTCTTTGATTCCGCCTTTATCACCATCAGAGTTGATATCACTGTTCGATTTCTTAGCCGTGTAGTTTACTTTTAGGCTTGTCCCCCAAAGTGCATTTGGTGAATCGTAATTTACAGCAGCTACGGCATTCCATGGGTTTACACTGTTCAAAGGATTACCATCACCATCTTCACCTTCTGTGTATGCTGCAACAAAGCGAGTTGTCACGCCTGATGGAAAACCAGCAATGGCATGCCAATCAAGACGGTTAGAGAGCTCAACCCCTTTAATGTTTGCTTCACTAATATTGATATTTGTGAATTCAGTTAAACCACCATTGTTTGATGACGTTTGCTCAATAAAGTCACTGTAATCACTGTAGTAGAACGCTACTTCAGTTGCCGACGCTGCAGTGTTATGACGGTAACCAAGCTCATAAGACAAACTCTTTTCAGATCCCAAATTTGGGTTAGGGCGGTTGGTATAGCCATGAGCCGGATTATCGTAGGTGTAGTAAAGCTCGTCGAACGATGGCGCTCGGAACCCTTGGCTCACTTGCGCGAAGATCGTGCCTGGTTGCGATATAGAGTAAGTTGCTCCTAAACGACCAGTTAATGCAGAGTCGCTAAACTTCTCGAATGACTCTTCAGAAGTATTTGAAGGATTAGTAGAGAAGTAATCGTAACGCACACCTGGAGTCAGAATTAGCTTGTCATTAAGAAGCGAAATTTCATCTTGCAAGAATAAACCAAAGCTTTCTTCTTTTGCATCCGGTGTGTAAACGTAAACAGTATCTGGCGTGCCAGGATCGGAATTAAACTCGCGATTGGTATTACTGATGTCACTATGTTTGTACGATATTCCGTAAACAATATAGTGATTTTGAATCTCTTTATCTAACTGAGTTTCGAATTCAAATTTGTCTTCAGTATATTCGTAATCTTTTTTCTGTTGGTTGTCACCACTAGGCGGTACGTAAGGTGGGTAACCAGGGCTAGCTTCGATAAAGCGATTAGAGACGCCGTTTTCTTCTTTACCAATCCATGTAAGCTTGGACGTGATCGTATCCGAGATAGCTGCATCTGCAAACCAAATGTGCTTGAGCCCAATGCGATTTTGCTTGGTTGTGTCTTCAGCGTTGAAGTTTTTGTAACTTTTATGTGCGATCTCTGAGTCAGTCTCGTTGTAAATAACTTCTCCCAAAAACTCCAAGCGATGAGCGTCATTCAATTGAGATTGAAGTTTTACCAATAGATCGTTTTTGTAATAATCTTGGTTGTCCACAGAATAGTTATCGTAAGGCGCCTTAGAGAAATTTTGTAGCTCTGCACCATCACGGCGTGTAAAGGCTACAAGTGCTTCTGTACTACCGAAACGCTTTGCTAAAGCTACATGCTCACTAAAAGAGTTATCTTCCGATGAATAAGAGAGTTTAGCTTGACCACCAAAGTCTTTGCCATCTTTGAGGAAATCCTTCGGATCTTTTGTTTCGAATGCGACAACACCGCCAATTGCATCACTACCATGTAGGCTAGAAGCTGCTCCTTTAACAATTTCGACACTCTTTAGCATATCGGGGTCGACAGTAACGGCACTAGAATTGATAAACGAATATGGTCCACCGCTGAATACACCTGGTTGAGATGCACCGTCTACTAAGATTTTAACTCGTTTACCTTCCATCCCGCGAATGTTAATACTTTGGACGCCTTGGCGTTGAGTGCCATTAACAGTAACACCTGGCGTATACTCGAATAGATCATTCAAGTCCTTTACCATGTTTTCTTCGATGTCTTTCTCTGATACAACAGCAACAGAAGCAGCAACAGTGTTTATGGTTTGGTTGGTACGGGTGGCCGACACAACGACTTCTTCAAACTTAGAAGCTTCTTCCGCATAAGCAGTATGGGAAAGGGCAACTAAAATGGAGGCTGACAAAATTGATTTTTTATACATTGGCTTCAATACCTTAGATCCATAATAGGTAACAACACGCGGATATTAATGGATCTAAATGGTAATTACTATCATTACTATTGTCATTTGTTGATTTGTATTGAATCTTCTTCTTAGGCTATTAGCATTCCTAGTCTTTAGTTATCAATATGTTATATAATTTGTCGTTAGTTCTTGATAAGTTCATCCAAATACAACGAATGTGATAAATGTCACATTAAGAGAGGCCATGTGCAGAGTCCAATTACGTTAGAAGCACTCCATATTCTAGATGCTATTGATCGAAGAGGGAGTTTTGCTGCTGCTGCGAATGAGTTAGACAGAGCCCCGTCATCGCTGAGCTATCAAATCCAGAAACTCGAGCAAGATTTAGACATTATTATCTTCGATCGCTCTGGTCACAAAGCCCATTTTACTGAAGCAGGTAAGCTTATTCTTGAAAGAGGAAGAGCCATTTTACAAGCCAGTGAAAAGTTAGTGAACGATGCAACGTTATTGGCGAATGGTTGGGAACTGGATATTACCATTGCCTTTGATGGCATTATTCCTATATCCAATTTTTTCCCGATGGTTGATGCGTTGGCCGAGGTCAGCTCAACTCGAGTCAGGCTGCAAGAGGAGATTCTGGCTGGTAGCTGGGAGTCTTTGAATACGGGGAGAGCTGATTTACTGATTTGCCCATCACTGGATACGCTTCCTCAAGAAGTTAAGTCAGAAAAAATTGGTAAAATGAGTATGTATTGGGTAGCTTCCGCTGATCACTATGTTCACAAGCGTAGTGGTAAGTTTGATGAAGCAGCGCGAGAAAAGTATCGGATTATTGCTATTGCAGATACCGCACGTGAGCAACCCGCGCTCTCAATTAATATCATTCAAAAACAACCTCGCTTGACCGTCACCAACTTTACGGCAAAAGTAGAAGCGCTAACTGCAGGTTTAGGCATTGGTACATTACCAAGCCAAATTGCACAACCTCTTATTGATAGTGGTGTATTGAAACGAATCGAAGGCACTGAAGAACAGCCGATGGATATTATTTTGGCATGGCGCCGGAACACTATGGGTGAGGCAAAATCCTGGTGTATTCAGTACTTAAAAAAGAATTGGAAACTAAAGTAACAACGTAACTTTTACTTCTTAGATTCCCATTGATTATCGAATGTAAGAAGTAAAAGTCATCGCTAATGCTGCGCTTTTCAATTTAAAGGGAGCACCATATCTGCCGTACCGTCTGCAAACTGGACATCGATCTCAAACCCCAAGTTCTGAGCCAACATCAACATTCCTCTGTTTGTTGGCATGGTCATTCCAGACATTTGCTTTGTGCCTTTAATTTTGCAATAGCTGATTATTTTCTGCATCAGCACTTTGCCTAAACCTTTTCCTTTCAAATCTGAACGAACCAAAATAGCAAACTCAGCGTCACTATTGTCTGGTGTAATCAATGCGCGGGCTACCCCTATGATAGACGGTCCGTCAGTATTAAACGCTACCGCAACAAACGCCATTTCGCGGTCGTAGTCGATTTGAGTAAAGTTTGCCAAAGCCTCATGGTTGAACTCTCCAACTTCAGAAAAGAAACGCTTATAGAGATCTTCTTTCGATACGCTATTAATGAATTGAGCATGCAGCGGCTCATCCTCAGGCAAGATAGGGCGAAGCAGGATAGGTTGGCCATCTCGAAGCGTTACAGTTTCGACAAACTCTGCCGGGAAAGGGCGAATCGCTAGCCGTTTTTGGGCGTCTCCTTCGTATTTACACAGTGTGACATCTGCATCAAGGATGGTTAAATCGCTTCCGGACACTAGCACTGGATGGATATCCAGTTTTTGTATTTCTGGTAACTCAACTGCCATTTGGGAGATACGAACCAAGAACTTCGACAACTCAGTAATATCGAGCGCATCTTTGTGTTTCTGCAGGCGAATCTTTCCAGACTTTAGGGCAACAACGACAAGGTAGCGCGCAAGCGTCATGTTCAAAGGAGGAAGTGCAGCGACGGCATCTTGGGCGATATTCCACTCAGAGCCGCCTTGACCAAGCAAGATCACTGGTCCAAAGACTTTATCTACTGCAATACTAACCCGTAGCTCTTCAGCGCTGCCGAGCTTTGCCATCCCTTGTACCAACAGCCCATGTACATTGGCGGAAGGGTAACTGAGCTTTACGGTATCTAAAATGGATAGCGCTGCGTTGGAAACTTCTCGACTGTTTCTTAAATTTAGAGCGACACCGTGAACATCCGATTTATGAGGAATGTCTGGAGAACGTAATTTAACCGCAACAGGGTATCCAATATTTTCTGCCATATGAACAGCTTCAATGTCGTCAGATGCAATCCACGTAGGCAAAACGTTAAACCCGAACAGCTTAAATAATGGGCTGGTTTGATGCGTATCCAAGGTGACTGTGTTTTTATCCAGTAGTCGTTCGTTTACCCATTCTTTTGCTGAACTCACACTTCCAGAATGTAATGGCTCTGCCGTCGTTGGCGTTTCCATTAGTTGTTTCTGGTTTCGTCTGTATTCGACCAAGTGCATGTATGCTACAACCGAACTTTCAGGTGTTCTATAGGTTGGAATGCCTGCTTGAGTAAAGGCCAGTCGCGCTTCTCTCGACGTTTGTTCTCCTGACCAGTTGGTCAAGATATTAAAATGCTTATGCCGAGGGTGAGATTTGATGGCATTAATAACGACTTGAGCAGTTTCAAGAGGATCAGAAACAGCAGAAGGACTATGCATAATCAATATCGCATCTGCACAGTCGTTATTCATCAGCGCGTTAATGGTATCAATATAGCGTTTTTGGGTTGCGTCACCAGACAGATCAATTGGATTTCGAGCACGCCAGTTGGATGGAAGTACTGCTTGTAATTGCTCAATGGAAGCGTCATCAAGCGTTGCGAGTTGGCCACCACGTTCAATCAAAGTATCAACGGACATAACAGCAGGGCCGCCGCCATTGGTGATGATCGCTAAACGCTCTCCACGAAGTGGCACAGAATGCGTGAGTGTTTCTACCGCGGCAAAAAGCTCATGCGTATTGCTGACTCGTAACATACCAGTTCTGCGAATAGCAGAATCGTAAATTACGTCAAGTGTATCTCCGTCTTGCTGCTCAAAAGTATTCATCTCTTTAGAGCGGCCCGCTTTTAGCACCAATATACGTCGGTTACGTGAAGCGGCGCGCGCAGCAGACATAAATCGGCGAGCGTCTTGGATATTATCAACATAAAGCAGAATAGCTTCAGTGTTTCCATCCATACTCAAATAGTCGAGCAAATCTGCAAAATCGATATCTTGTCCGCGCCCAATCGAAATGAACGAAGAAAAACCAATGTTCTTATCATTTGCCCAGTCTAAAACCGTGGTACAAACCGCCGCGGATTGTGAGATGAAAGCAATTTTTCCGGGCTTAGCTGCAACAGGGGAAAACGTGCAGTTAAAATTGTGCCAAGGAAGGATGATACCTAAGCTGTTTGGGCCTAAGACTCGAATGTTCAATGATGAGATATCTAAAGGATTAGGGTCATCAGAGATAACAATCGCAAACGGTGTGCCTCTCTCATCTAGCTCTTTAAGCAATTGCTCGTTACGTGAAACGTTCGTACACAAAATTGCAATATCTGGCGTATAGGGCAGGGAAGCTACATCAGGGTAAGCGATCACGCCAGATACGGCTTTATATCGCGGCGTTACTGGCATAATCGCGCCACCAAATCCACTTTGTAGAAGGTTGCGCATCACAACATGTCCTGCTCGCAATGCTTTTTGAGATGCCCCAATAACGGCCACAGAGTTGGGTTTAAAGAGTTTATGTAGTTTATTCATGCTGACTCCTGGCCGTTTGTAAGTCACGTTGGCTTCTCGGTTTCATATCAATCATAAACGAATAATTTACTGATAAAACATCTTCAGACCAGACATTGCAGAAAATGTGTACGATGCTTATGGAGTTTGTGTTATTCATCACATCAAAATCACAGATTATTGTATTTGATGCTTGATAAACGGCCCTGCTATCGGCATGATTTATCGTAATATTTATCCAGAGCATTTGTTACTTCATGAAAAAAATCGCAATCATCGGCTTGTCAGTTCTGCTTTCTGCTTGTGCATCTGAAACTTACATCACGGATGTGACCTCAGAAAGTTACCGAGAGGACTACAAATCAGATCGTATCTCTAAACCAATTATGGCGTCTGAAAACGCTGTAGTAGAAAAAGACGTACAACCAACTGTTGTGAAAATGACGGCAAAGCCTGAAGAAAAGAAAGTAGTCAAGCTAACGCCAAAAGAGCAGGCGAAGCCAGTTAAGATCGTACCACCAAGTAAAAAGCAAGCTGGCATTCAACGATTCGGCTATACCATTCAAGTCGCAGCTGTGGGTAGCCAAGCTAAAGTCGATCAGTTTGCAAATAAGCTGCCACAGAACGGTCAGCCAATTTGGGAAAACTACAAAGTTGTAAACGGTACTAAGTGGTTCTCAGTTTTATACGGAGACTACGCAACAAGCGCAGAAGCCAAGCAAGCGATTTCGACTTTGCCAGCTCAATTTCAGCAGTTAAGACCATTTGTTAAAAGCATTGATGCAATCAAAAACTCAGCTTACCCAACGCTTAACAAATTAAATTAACACATCAAATAAGGGAGCGAATAGCTCCCTTATTTATTTGCTCAAATCCTATTCGAACAACATTCCTCACATTAAAATTACTGTACGTCACACTTCAAAGGTTTATCATAATAAATAGTATCTTTTGTAGGTCACGGAAAGATGGATTCATGATTAAAAATATTCTTTTACTATGCGGCGGTGGCTCTTCTGAGCACGAGATTTCATTATTGTCTGCAAACTTTGTCGAACAACAACTAAATCTTATTGAAGACGTTCACGTTACACGCGTAGAAATAAAAAACGAAGGTTGGATGACCAACCAAGGTGAGTTGGTTTACTTGGATCTCAATACCAAGCAGTTGTGCTCAAGTGAATCTAATCAAACCATTGATTTCATCGTGCCTTGTATACATGGTTTTCCTGGCGAAACAGGCGACATTCAATCTCTGTTTGAAATCGCAGGTATTCCTTATCTTGGCTGCGGGCCAGAAGCGAGTAGCAATAGTTTCAATAAAATCACATCTAAGCTTTGGTACGACGCTATTGGCATACCCAATACGCCGTACTTATTCTTAACGCGAAACGATGAAGAAGCTCACGTTCAAGCTCATAAAGCCTTTGAAAAGTGGGGAAAAGTTTTTGTTAAAGCCGCTCGCCAAGGTTCTTCCGTTGGCTGTTACAGTGTCACAGAAAAAGACAAGCTTTCTAATGCAGTAAATGATGCTTTTGGGTTTTCTGACCAAGTGTTGGTTGAGAAAGCAGTAAAACCTCGAGAACTTGAAGTTGCTGCATATGAGATGAATGACCAACTACATATCACTAAGCCAGGCGAGGTCATCGCGCCTGATGGTGCTTTTTACTCGTACGATGAAAAGTACAGCAGTTCAAGTCACTCGCTCACAGAAGTTGAGGCGAAGAATCTAACTCAAATACAATTAGATTCCATCCAACACGCGTCAGAGACGGTATTTAAACAAATGAATCTTCGTCATTTATCTCGTATCGACTTTTTCCTAACGGAAGATGATGAGATTTACTTAAACGAAGTAAACACATTTCCAGGAATGACACCGATCTCAATGTTCCCTAAAATGCTTCAAAACAACGGGCACAAATTTCATGAGTTCTTGGAAGATTGTATAAACAGTGCAAAGTGATTAACGTTATCGAGACGCGTTTTATGATACAAGTTGTTTTCTAGAGCAAGGTTTATTCAAGCCGTATTTGAATATTGCTCAGTAGCAATTATGATTATATCAACGCATTAAACAGATGACTCAGTGGTATGGCGATTTCAAATTATAGAGGTTTTAACCTGCAGTCAGTCGGATCAGATGGCAGTGTTTGGAAGGTTAAAATCAAGAACCACGTCTTACAGGGAAGTTTGACGGCGGTAAAGAAAAGCATTGATTGGTGGTGTGACACCGCATCGATTATTGATCCCAAAGAGTTTGCTTCACTCGGACAAAGAGTGCAGCAAACAGGTGTTGCAAAATCAGAGGTCTTTAACGGCTATACTATTCAAAATGATACAGGCCAACCTAACTCTTGGTACTGTATGTTTAATGGTAAACTGATTAAGGGCAGTAAAGCCGCTATTCAACGCCATATCGAAGCTTATTTGGTTGCAAAGCAAAAAGCGATGCAAGCTCAACAACAAAAGAAACAATAGAATGACTCTGGTATATTCAACAGAAACCGGTCGAATTAAACCGGAAGAAGAAAAAGTATCTCGCCCTAAAGGCGATGGTGTTGTTCGGATTCAGCGCCAAACGAAAGGCCGTAAAGGTAAAGGCGTATGCATTGTTACAGGTTTAGACTTGGATGATGCACCTTTAAAGTTATTAGCGGCAGAACTCAAAAAAGTCTGTGGCTGTGGTGGCTCTGTAAAAGATGGCAATATCGAGATTCAAGGTGATGCTAGAGACAAGATCAAGGCACATCTTGAAAAGAAAGGCATGACCGTCAAATTAGCCGGTGGCTAATTTAATATTTCCAGTAAACAAAAATGGCGTCTAAAGAAATAGACGCCATTTTTTATAAGTTGCTAATTGAAGAGCAAGCAATCGTAGATTGATAGATCGATATTAGCTATTTTATGGTAAATCAGAATACTGTTAAATAAACTTATTTATGAACCTAACGAAAACCACATAATTTTTACTTATGAAGTTATCGTAGACTCATCATAATAAATTGGCAAGTACGTGATCTGGTTGGTAAGTGGTTGATTTAAGCATAGTCATGAACCTAACCATAAACCCAGACTATTTAACATAACACATATAATGCGCACTGTAATAGTGATTCCTGTGGACTTGCAATCACTAAGGCTAATCCAGTGCAAGCCATTGAGATTCCTGACAATCCAAGCCCATTAAACTTTTTTGCAATTCCTTCCCATACTGCTTTTATCTGCGGATTATCATTGCGATCAGCGTGACAACCCAACAATGCAATCTCAGGGTCTAAACCTGATTGCTCTGCAAGAAAAATTGCTTGTGTATCAGTCATATAACGCTTTCCTTTGCGGAAATCACTGATTCTTTGCGGCGGCACATTCATATCCGCTGCAATTTGTTTGTCTTGTACGTAACTTTGAGCCTTTTTGTAGGCATCTAATAGTTTGTTCTGATACATACCGCTTCCTCCATTTCCGTCAGTTTAGCTTATCAATCACCATTTTTGGTGTCTTGCACTAACCAATTTTGGTGATTACGCTACTAACCAAATTTGGTTATTCAATCAGTATCAGACCGCCTTAGCTCTGGGCGTTTGCCCTTGACGCTTTCGCGCTTGGCTTTGGCGGTCGCTCTCTCAACTAGTCAAGGTGGTTGATTATGGAATGCGACAAAACATTTGAACTGTTATGTATGTTAGCTGGACTACTAGCTATCGCGTTTGTTTTCTATGGCCGCTCGAATTTCGAAGTTCCTGCGAGCACTTACGCTCAAGTTCAACGCTGGGTTGAAAAAGAGCCATCCGCTATTCCAATGCTTAACGAGTTCATGGCTGACGGTAAGCTTACACAAAACGAAGTTAGTGAGCTTCGTGTTTACGTGAAAGACGCACCAAAACGCGCTCTTATTTCAAAAACGGTTGAGGCTCAAAATAATGCGTGAACTTGTTATTGATTTAGCGTCCGGCAAACAAGAATGGATTGATTTTGTTCCTGTCCATTCTTGGGCTTCATGTGAGCATATTCCTGATAACTTATTTGACCATCGTTTTGAGTACGTCGACCACAGATTCACAACGCCTGAGGATTTCATTCCGTCGGCTGTGAAATCGGCAATGAGTGCGTCAATCTACTCACACGACTTGTCAGATTTTATTGAGCGCCCTACTTCTAATCCTTGCTTGGACTTGCCGAAATCATTACACCGTAACGGCGACTTCGCTCGACACATGACACGCGCTTACACCGACATTCTGAAAACACGCAACGCTCTGGAAGCCGTTCGCGCAGTTAACGACGCTCACGACCGCTTGACTGAGCACGGCTACAGCTACGCGATGTCTGATGAACAAATTACCAATCTAGCCAAGCGCAAATCACGCGACTTCTCTCGCGTGTTAAGTGTAATTCCGCTTGAAGAATCACAAGCGCGTTTTGATAAAGCGCGTCAGCTTCTTGATTCATTAGGCTTGGCATTCTCACCTGAGCAAATTCAATACGCAGAAAACAACTGTGAACTTTTCGCATTGGTGAACCGTGCTCTTGATGAGCATTGGCTTGTTCGTCAACTGCGCCGTAAATGTGCTTACGAGGTTGAATGTGTTGCGCGTGATTTAGCGCTTGTTCAACGCCGTAAGCAAGTTTACTGCTCGGATTTTTCTCTAAACCGTCAACGTGACCGCAATACGTCTAACCGTATCGCGCTAGAAAACACGATTGCTTACGATGAGGCTGACCCTTCTAACTACTTCACACTCAGCGAGCTATCCGCTAAATCGGTTTCTAACGCTGAGATTCGCCGCGCTGAAATGTTCGTTCGTCTGCGTGGCTTTGAGGAAATCGCTCAAGAATCGAATCACGATGCGGTGTTCTTCACGGTAACGGCTCCGTCTCGTTTCCACTCTGTTTCTAAGGGTGACATCAACCCGAAATGGCTTGAGGCTGGCAAGCCTGATGCGAAAGCGGCTCACGCTTACCTTATGGGTGTTTGGGCGAATCTTCGCAAGTCGATTGATAAGAGCAAAATCAAGGTTTACGGGATGCGCATTGTCGAGCCTCACCAAGACGGCACGCCGCATCACCACTTGTTGCTGTTCATGGAAAAATCCGCACGCAAATTTGTGACGTCTGAGTTTCGTCGTCTTGCTATGGCTGACTCTCCTGACGAAAAAGGCGCAAAGAAAGCCCGTTTCAAAGCGGAGGTTATCGACTGGTCGCAAGGTTCAGCCGTTGGTTATGTCGCTAAGTACCTGAGCAAAAACATCGACGGTCAACACATTGATTCTGACAAAGGTTCGTCTTTGTCTGGCTCAGATGCGGCGGAACGTGTCGTGACTTGGGCGCGTGTGAATCAAATTCGTCAATTTCAATTTATTGGTGGTCCATCTGTCACGGTATGGCGTGAGCTTCGTCGTCTTCGTGATGAATTCAAAGAGGACGATGCTTTGTTTACAGATTTATCTCAAGACGAACACTTTCTATTAGAAAAG
>NZ_JAWPOM010000097.1:0-1430 GCF_033344285.1 Vibrio sp. 779(2023) | reverse complement strand
CAAGCTGCGAAGAACGTTTCTGAACTGGCGCAACGTTATGGACCAAAACACGATCGAATGGTCCAAGCGAAAGCGCAACTCGCCTCTATTCAAGAGCGAACTCAGCAATTGATTCGCGAAATCTCTTTTAGTAAGCAACAAGACTTACTTGCAGCGAAAGCTCAAGAAGACATGTTGCGCGAAGAACTGGACAGAAAAAAATCAGATTTCCAATCATTGGGTTCGCAAAAGGCGCGCTATGAGCAATTGAAACGAGAAGTAGAGTCAAACAAAGATCTTTACGAAGCTTTCTTAAATCGAGAAAAAGAAACCAGCGCTACTAGCGATTACAAAAATGTGACCGCTCGCTTTACTGATAAAGCGATCATTCCACTGTTTCCTGTCGCGCCACAACGAATGAAACTGGTGCTTATCGCCACATTCTTCGGTTTTGCTATCGCTTGTGCATTGGTGATCATTTTAGAAACGTTGCGAGAAGTCATCCGCACTTCAAACGATGTTCAAGATAAGCTAGGCGTGACATGCTTGGGGGTTATCCCAATGGTGAAAAAACGTACCCTGCGAAAAAATGGGGTAAGTTATACCGCCTACTTAGATAAAGATGAAAAACTCTTTAGCGAAGCTTGTCGCTCTGTTCGAACGTCGTTGCTATTAAGGCTGACCAACACTAAGCAAAAGATCTTACCTTTTACTTCAGCGATTCCAGAGGAAGGCAAAACCTCCACCAGCATCAATATGGCGGTGTCCTTCTCGACTATGGAGAAAGTGTTGATTATCGACTGCGACTTGCGTCGTCCATCTTTAGCCAAACGATTCAATATTCCTGAGTCCCAGCCAGGTTTAACCAACATATTGACGATGGATACCGCAATAAAAGATTGTATCGTTCGCATCGATGATGCCAATTTAGATGTACTACCTGCTGGGCTGATTCCACCCAACCCACAAGAGTTGCTGGCATCCAATCGCTTCAAAAAACTACTGGACCATTTTCAAGATAAATACGATCGCATCATCATCGATACACCACCGCTGTTGTCGGTCAGTGATGCGCTCATCTTAGGCCAATATGCGAACGGACTCATCACAGTGATTCGTTCCGAGTCCACCAAAGCATCACTGGTTAATGTCGCGCTATCTAAACAAATACAACACTCGATACCGTCTCTTGGCGTGCTTATCACTCAAGCAAAAGCTAAGGAAGGAGAGACTTTATATGTCCAGAAATACGCCTACTAATCAACATGCGTCTTGGTATCAGATATTAAAAAGCCAAGAACGCCCAGTGCTGATATATCAAATGGGTAAAGTCGGCTCGAGTGCGTTAGAAAAGTCGATTCCTAACTCGATTCATTTGCATGACCTTATGGCGATTGATGCTAACAAGCAGATCTCTCCAGTGAGAGCAAAGCTTCATCAACCAAACAAGC
>NZ_JAWPOM010000096.1:0-1434 GCF_033344285.1 Vibrio sp. 779(2023) | reverse complement strand
AGTCGGACCATTCATGAAAGCAGAACCAAGTGGATCGTGACGCTCACCAATTTCAACGCCGTCATGGTCAGCAGGAATGAGCGCACAAGTAATGCCTACGTCTTTCTTATCGCCGAGTAAACCGTCTGGATCCTGCAGCTTGAAAGCAAGACCACGAACAGTCGCAACAGGTGCAAGTGTGATGTAACGCTTGTTCCAGCTAACTCGAACACCAAGCACCTCTTCGCCATCGTGCATGCCGTAACACACCACACCCTGGTCAGGAATGCCGCCCGCATCTGAACCTGCTTCCGGTCCAGTCAAAGCAAAACAAGGAATGTCCGTACCATCAGCAAGACGTGGTAACCAGTAATCTTTTTGCTCCTGAGTGCCGTAGTGAGAAAGAAGCTCACCTGGACCCAACGAGTTAGGAACCATTACCGATACCGCAACACTAATACTGCGCGTTGCAATACGAGACACAATCGTTGAATTTGCCAAAGCAGAAAACTCTCGGCCACCATACTCTTTCGAGATAATCAGTGAGAAGAAACGTTCTTTGCGCAAGTATTCCCACACCTCCGGTGGCAAATCACGATCTTCTTTCACGATTTTTTGATCGTCTAGCATGTCTAAGAGCGTTTCAAGTTCATTATCCATAAACGCTTGCTCTTCAGCAGTTAACGTCGGCGCTGGGTAATGGTGTAGCGTCGTAAAGTTTGGCTTGCCAGAAAACAACTCGGCATCCCACCATACACTACCGGCTTCCATCGCTTCTTTTTCTGTACTCGACAGCGGAGGAAGAACGTTCTTAAACACTTTAAATGCTGGGTCACTAATCCATTTTCTTCGTAGAGAGCTCATAGTTCAGATCCTTTTGTTCACGTCACCGCTTGCGGCTAATCCTTATTATTGGTTTCACTTTTTACTTGTCGTTATCGAGCGACTATTTCGCCGACATACCAGCGGACAAGTAAGGAATCAGTAAATCGACGACAGATTTCACATCGATTTCTTTTTCAAATTTGCTTTCTGCCAGCTCGGTCAAAGCTTGACTAGAGGCCATCGTAAATACGCACGTTCCCAACGTGAAATGTAATCGCCAAAACAACAACTCTTCCGTCAGCTCTGGGTTTGCTTTCATGATAGAGAAAGTAAACAAATTCAATACTTCTGAGTATCGAGTGCTGATAAACCAACGTAAATGCCCTTGTACATCGGTGTAACCTCGACCAATCAACAACATAAATAGTGCAGTACCATTTGGTCTAACATCATTAAGTGTACGCAGCGGTAAACGTAATGATTCAAACACTTCGTCCATGTTGTAGCTTTCGCGGGTATTCAACTCAATGAGAGACACCTTTATGCTTGGCATCAGTGCTTCAAGGTACCGATCTAATACCGCGCGCACTAACGTCTTTTTGTCACCAAAGTGATAATTCACCGATGCAA
>NZ_JAWPOM010000095.1:0-1438 GCF_033344285.1 Vibrio sp. 779(2023) | reverse complement strand
TCGCACATTTAGAGCCTTTTATTAACGCCGAAAAACAATCCGGTAGCAGTAACGGAAAAATTTTGTTGGCGACGGTGAAGGGGGACGTGCACGACATCGGCAAAAACATTGTGGGCGTTGTACTGCAGTGTAATAACTACGAGATCATCGATCTTGGCGTGATGGTACCGTGCGAAAAGATCGTAAAAGTCGCGCTAGAAGAGAACGTTGATATTATCGGTTTGTCAGGGTTGATTACCCCATCTCTGGATGAAATGGTTCATGTTGCTAAAGAGATGGAACGTCTCAATTTTGATCTTCCGCTTCTGATTGGCGGGGCTACCACATCCAAAGCGCACACCGCCGTTAAGATTGAGCAGAACTACAAAAATCCGGTGGTTTACGTAAACAATGCGTCGCGCGCAGTAGGGGTTTGTTCGTCATTACTCTCCGATGAACGTCGACCTGCCTTTATAGAAAAACTGGATGCGGATTATGAGCGTGTTCGTGACCAACACAATCGTAAGAAGCCGCGTACTAAGCCTGTCACTTTAGAACAAGCGCGTGCAAACAAAGTCGCGATAGATTGGGATGCATACACGCCACCAGTTCCTGCAAAACCAGGCCTTCATATTTTCGATGATTTTGATGTCGCAACCTTACGCAAGTATATCGACTGGACGCCGTTTTTCATGACGTGGTCGCTGGTAGGAAAATACCCGACAATCTTCAAACATGAAGAAGTGGGTGAGGAGGCTCAGCGTCTATTCCATGATGCCAATGAGCTGCTTGATCGAGTTGAGCGTGAAGGATTGCTTAAGGCTCGCGGGATATGTGGCCTATTCCCAGCGGCAAGTGTGGGTGATGATATTGAAGTGTACACCGATGAATCGCGTACCGAGGTTGCTAAAGTATTGCGCAATCTTCGTCAGCAAACAGAAAAGCCTAAAGGCTTTAACTACTGCTTGTCGGATTACATCGCGCCAAAAGAATCTGGCAAACAGGATTGGGTTGGAGCGTTTGCAGTAACTGGCGGTATCGGTGAGCGTGAGTTGGCCGATGAGTACAAAGCGCAAGGCGATGACTACAACGCAATCATGATTCAAGCGGTGGCGGATCGTTTAGCCGAAGCTTTTGCTGAATACTTGCATGAGCGTGTCAGGAAAGAAATTTGGGGCTATGCAGCAGATGAAAATCTATCGAATGATGAGCTCATCCGTGAAAAGTACCAAGGGATCCGTCCTGCACCGGGTTACCCAGCTTGTCCTGAGCATACAGAGAAAGGCCCGCTTTGGGAGTTATTGAATGTTGAAGAGAACATCGGTATGTCACTAACAACGAGCTATGCAATGTATCCGGGGGCATCAGTGTCCGGTTGGTACTTCTCACATCCAGACTCTCGCTATTTTGCGATCGCTCAGATCCAAGACGATCAGTTAGAGAGTTATGCTGATCGTAA
>NZ_JAWPOM010000094.1:0-1439 GCF_033344285.1 Vibrio sp. 779(2023) | reverse complement strand
GATACAGCCGTCAACAAGCGTTGATGGCGACAGTTGGCGATGGTAAGTCCAACCGCTTAAGCTCTGGTATGGGTGTGGAAGTGACCAGCATCCGCCGTGTAACTGATCAGTTCTTGGTTAAACAAACTTGGTCTACCAATAGTTTGGCGGCTTACGCGGCTGGTTACACCAGCAACATGAGCCAACTAGAAAACACCTTGGGTGCAGACGGATTTAGTATCTCTGCTGGCTTAGATTCGCTTAACGCCGCGCTTAACGATGCGACGGTGAAGCCAGAATCGATGCCTTACCGCCAGCAAATCATCAATGAATCAGAAGCATTGGCTCGACGTTTCAACACACTAACTCAGTCTTTGCATAACCAACACAAAGACATGAATGATCAGCGCACCGCTGCGCTGACTCATGCAAACAGTCTGATGTCGAACATCGCTCACGTGAACAAGCAAATCGTTGAAATGCAAGGTACAGGCGGTAACCCAGCTCAATTGATGGACACGCGTGAAAAGCTGATCGGTGAGCTGTCACAAGTGATCGAAGTGAAAACAACCGATCAACCGGATGGCAGCATGCAGGTGACGTTGGTTTCTGGTCAGCCGTTAGTCATGGGCTCGGACTTTGGTCAACTGTCTGCGATTCCTGATCCAAGCGATCCGTATCTTGCGGATCTGCACGTGAATTTTGCTAATCAAAGCTTCGCTATTGGCGATTCGGTCGGGGGTAAGTTGGGTGCCATCAACGATTACCAAACCGACGTTCTAAAGCCAAACCAAGTAGCGCTTGATGACATGGCAAAAGCTCTGGCAGATGAGTACAACGCGGTACTTGCTACAGGTAAAGACTTGAAAGGCAATGCTGGCAAACCACTGTTTAACTACGACCCTGATAACCCAGCGGCAAGTTTAACCATCACAGATTTGAGCGCGGAAGAATTGGCGTTTTCAAGCGATGGTACGCCGGGTAACGCGAATGTTCTTAAATCTTTGATTGATTTGAGTAACAAACCGGTTGCGGTAACGGGCTACGGCTCAGTGAGTTTGAACGATGCCTTTACCTCAATGGTTGGCCAAACGGCGATCAAAGCGCGTCAGGCAGATGCGGATTACCAAGCAAAACTGGCAATGAGCAAGCAAGCGCATACCGCTCGCGACAACGTAAGTTCAGTGAACAGCGATGAAGAAGCCGCGAACTTGATGACGTTTGCTAACGCGCACAATGCCAACATGAAAGTGATCAGTACGGCGAACCAGCTGTTCGACTCTGTATTGCAGTTATTCTAGAGGAAACCCAGATGCGAATCAGTGATAACCAATTCAGCCAAATGATGCTGCAAAGCCTGCAGAGCAACAGCGCAGGCCTTGGGAAAGTACTTCAACAAATGTCGACACGTGAGCGACTGACTAAACTGTCTGATGATCCAATGGCGTCTATCAAGCTGC
>NZ_JAWPOM010000093.1:0-1446 GCF_033344285.1 Vibrio sp. 779(2023) | reverse complement strand
CTGGCGCTAGCAATAAATAGGGTGCACTTCGGGTAATCAAAATCGCTGAAACACGCTTGCGAGATGGAGAAATTCGACTGTTCAGAAAAACGCGCCTCACAGGTTTTTATTGCGTCAGAGTTGTTGTCGAATGCGTGAACACGAAAGCCTTGTGCGAGAAGAAAATTGGAGTCTCTCCCTGTACCGCAGCCAGCGTCAACGGCAATTTTCTTTGCTAATGTGTGAAATTGTAGGGCTTTCTCTACATTGACCCTGTGTGGTTGTTGAGCGACTTTTTGATAGTACGGATCCCATGAAACTGACATTGAATTTCCTTTTCGTTATAAAAAACGCCATTCAAATTTGAATAGCGTTTTTGCTGTCTTTGAAGCTAGCCTACACAACTCTATTTTTTGCGGCGCTAACGAAATGCAGAGAATGTGACCAAGTTAAAGTTGATCTTCTATTGGCAAAATGCCGGAGAACCAAGCGCCTAATCGGCGAAAAACGCCTGCTTCGGGTTCTGAATCATATTCCTCACCAGTTTTGGTGTTTGTCCAAACAATGTCTCCGTCACGTAGAGTGAGTCGATAAGCGTTGTCTTTCAGTTGGCTGGGTAATTTTGCCAAGAACGTTTGCACGTATTCCGGTTGTTCAATCACAACGGCCATTTCGGTATTCAAAGCCGCAGATCGAGGGTCCCAGTTCATAGAGCCGACGAACAGTGTTTTGTCATCAATCGTCATTGCCTTTGCGTGCAAGCTCGCACGGCTACTGCCCGTTAAGCTCCATTTACTCTTGAGCTTCGCGCTGGATTTCACTTCCCAAAGTTTGATGCCGGATTCGAGCAAATCTTCACGATATTTGGCGTACCAGCCATGAACGGCAAAGACGTCATTCGACGCAAGGCTGTTGGTGACGATGGTGATGTCGACACCTCGCTTAGCTGCATTCGTTAGAGCTTTTGTGCCAGCTTCTGTTGGGATGAAATAAGGCGAGATGAGCACGAAAGAGTGCTCAACACTTTTTAATAGCTCGGTTAAGTTTCCGACTAACTGACTATCGTGTGTCGTAACTTTATCTGGCAAATCGAACCAAACTTGTCCATCACCCCAGTACAAGTTCAGTTTGCCTTGTTTGAGGTCTTGATACATATCCAAGGCGGTAAAATCGTATCGGCCAGAAGAGAATTTTTCTTGCAAGTTCAGTTTGGTGACTTGTTTTTGAATCGCGGCATCGGAGACGCTTTGAGATTCTGGCGATATCCACTCCATCGGCACGGCGTGTACGCTGTTCCAATAAAGATCAAACTGATCCGCCGTTTGCTGCACGGCTTCCCCGTAGAGCAGTAAATCGAAGTCGCCGAACTCTACTTCTGATTCAAAAGAGAAATACTCGTTACCAATATTTCGTCCACCGACAATCGCAGAGACACTGTCAGCAATCAGCGATTTATTGTGCATTCGG
>NZ_JAWPOM010000092.1:0-1447 GCF_033344285.1 Vibrio sp. 779(2023) | reverse complement strand
CCTTCCGGCGTTCGAACGGTAAATTCTTCATCCACTTGCTTTTTCAACATGGCTCTGGCCATAGGGGAATCAATGGAGATGTAATCTTTGGCATCGCCATATATTTCTTCTGGCCCCACAATGCGGAACTTCTTCACATCACCGGCTTCGTTTTCAATCTCGACCCAAGCACCAAAAAAGACTTTGCCTTCTTGTTGAGGTGAGTAATCAACGATGGTGACTTCAGGTAAAAACTTTCTGAGAAAACGAACGCGTCGATCGATTTGACGCAGCAGTCGTTTATTGAAGGTGTAGTCAGCATTTTCCGAACGATCGCCAAGGCTGGCCGCCCACGTCACGATCTTGGTGATTTCTGGACGCTTTTCATTCCAGAGGTAATCGTGCTCTTGCTTGAGTTTGTTATAACCTTCACGGGTAATCAGCTTAGTTTTCAATTTGGCTCCTATTCATTTCGGCATAAAAAATGCCGCACATTCAGCAGCATCGACGCTTACGCGATCTTCATCCTAAACCTAGAATTATACCCAAAGCCACAAGATTCTCAGAGCGGACTTTGGGTATTGGCAATTAGGTTAGGCGACGGTTCGACTATTTTTCGTAATCTGGTTTTTTCGTCACGATGTAATTGGTTTCACTCGCCACTAACGCACCGTGCTTTAAGAAGTTTTTACCCAAAATCATGCTGTAATGAAAGCGTCCGCGATCTTGCAAATTCACGCGAATTTTCTTCTCTAAGTCACCCAGTTTGACGTGCATTTCCACCACCGGACGGACGTTTGCTTTCTCGCCTTTTTTCGCAGTAATTTTCATTACGTCTACCACTTCGCGAGTAAAGGCTTTTTGCATACCGAGGTCATTTTCGTAGGTAAAGCTCACCATGTCTTTGCCATCTTTTTGGAACAGTTTGATGTCCTTAGCATTGATAGAACTGACATCCGCACCGGTGTCCAGTTTGACCGGGAAAGACATGCCTTCCACTTCGGCCACTTCGATGTGGCCGGCTCGGAACAAAGGTTTTGCATCGAGCAAGTGGTCTGCGCGCGTATTCAGTAGCACGCCACCTTTAGCCATGTTGTGGCCGAAAACGAAAAACGGCAGCTCTTCATCTTTATCTAGCACGTCGATAGCAAACTCCATCGACTTTTCCTTGTTACCGAACAAGAAGTCACCTTCCACCACAGGACGCACCATATCGCCGACTTTGAGTTTCTTCAGCACGGGTTTGGTGATTTTTTCTTCTTTGCCTTTTTCATTGCTCAAATAGAACGTCGCGACTTCGTCTTTGCCCTTTTCACTCAGTTCAAATCCATTCACGCGTAATAATGGCGTTTTCACGGTAAAGGTTGGATAAGCGGGAACCACGTAGCCATCAATGTTCACTTCCTCTTCCGGTGAAATCACCAATGGCTTGGACTTCAGTGCACTCTTAAAGGTTTTTTCCACGCCG
>NZ_JAWPOM010000091.1:0-1448 GCF_033344285.1 Vibrio sp. 779(2023) | reverse complement strand
GAAGTCGTCGCTATGAGCCTCATGTCCAGTCACGGAAGGATGAATCAGAAGCCATCAAAAACACGGATTTTAAGGCCCACCGCTGGGTTGTAGAGAGAACACACAGTTGGATGAATCGCTACCGTCGTGTCCTGACTCGTTGGGAGAAAAAGGTCGAAAATTACGAGGCAATGCTGCATCTTGCCTGTGCCATCATTGTCTGGAATAAAATCCTTTTGGGATAGGTTCTTATTCATTCTTTATCCCATTTAGTTTATATATCATGATTTGATACATATCTTGGCATCGACGTGTTATTTCAAGCTTACCTTTAAAAAATTATCATAAAATGCCTAGAAACAGATAAAAAGTGCGAACAAAAGCCGACAAAAAACATTTTATTGTTTATGGTTTTTAGCCTTTTGCGGAAGGATGATATAATAATTCGGCTCACACATTTATTTGAGGGTAAACAGTCGGTTCTATGACCGCCATTGAAGATAAGTTAACTCAAAACATAATAAAACAGGGCTTCACTAGATATGAAACCCTTTAATTTAACCTGAGCTTATTTTAATTTACTGTTACACAACTCTTGTAGCCGATTAATAAAGCGTGCAACATGGAAGCCATCACAAACTGCATGATGAACCTGTACTGAGAGCGGCAATAACAGTCTATCCCCTTCTTGCTGATATTTTGCCATTGTTATAATGGGTGCAAAATAATCGGTAAAATTAGCAACATTTAAATTAAAGCTATCAAAATTAACCCAAGGTAATGCTGAAATATTTAAATGATTTTCTGGTGTTACCCCTTGAGGAAATAACTTGGTATCACTTTTATAACGTTCCATTACCGATAAATAATTCACCATAAATTGATCAATATCGGATGAGTATGGGCAACTCAGTGCTGAAAATGTCTCTGTTTCTTGATGGAATACGGTGAATTGTGGGTCGACTGAATCCCATACGATCAATTCATCATCTTTTATCGCCATTCTCAACTCATCAAATTGATTCACGGCCTGAGCAATCAGATAGATCATTACCGGATAAAACTTATACGCTGAATCATCCAATGACTTTTTTAACGTCGTGATATCAATTTTGCTTGTTAAGCTAAAACCACATGGTAAACGATGCCGATAAAACTCAAAATGCTCACGGCGAACCCAATTTTTTACATCAAATTTTGTATAGTTCATAACATATCCCTTCTGAATTTTTATTTACTAAGAACCTATCCCAATAGGTTTTTAGTCCAGACAATGATACCACAGGCAAAATGCAGCATCGCCTCATAATTCTCGACTTTCTTCTCCCAACGAGTCAGGACACGACGGTAGCGATTCATCCAACTGTGTGTTCTCTCTACAACCCAACGGTGAGCCTTAAAATCCGTGTTTTTAATGGCTTCTGACTCATCCTTCCGTGACTGGATATGAGGTTCATAGCGACGACTTT
>NZ_JAWPOM010000090.1:0-1459 GCF_033344285.1 Vibrio sp. 779(2023) | reverse complement strand
AGCTGGCGTGATCACCGTGCGAGCTTTCCCTGATGATATTCGTGAAGTGCGCGAGTTTTTGGGTGTGTCTCAAGAACGAATGCAACGCCAAGTGATTCTTGAAGCGAAAATCTTAGAAGTCACGCTCAGCGATGGTTACCAGCAAGGTATTAACTGGTCGAACTTATCGGCGTCAATTGGTAACTCAGGCAGTATCATTGTTAATCGCCCCGCTTCTGCTCTGCCTCCATTAGATGCGATTGGTACGCTTCTTGGCGGTCAAACCAACGTTACGATCTCTGATGGTAACTTCGAGGCTGTATTAAACTTTATGTCGACGCAAGGCGACCTCAATGTACTCTCAAGCCCACGTATTACGGCGGCGAACAACCAAAAATCAGTGATCAAAGTTGGTACCGATCAGTACTTCGTAACTGAGCTTTCCAGTAATGCGGGTAATGGTGAAAACTCTAATGCGGTTCCTGAAGTAGAACTGACGCCATTCTTCTCGGGCATTTCACTTGATGTGACGCCACAAATCGACAACAAGGGCAACGTGTTCTTGCATGTGCATCCAGCGGTCATTGAAGTCACAGAAGAAGTGAAGCAGTTAAATCTTGGTGGTGATTTTCAAAACATTCAATTGCCTTTGGCAAAAAGCTCGATTCGAGAATCTGATTCGGTGATTCGTGCGAAAGATGGCGATGTTGTGGTTATCGGCGGCTTGATGAAGCAACAAAATGTCGAGCAAGTGTCAAAAGTCCCATTCCTTGGCGACGTGCCTGCTCTGGGGCACTTGTTCCGCAACACTTCGAATGTGACGCAAAAAACCGAGCTAGTTATTCTGCTTAAACCGACCGTTGTTGGCGTGAACTCTTGGCAAAAAGAGCTAGAGCGCTCGCGTGATTTGCTGCAAGAGTGGTTCCCTGATGCGCAATAAGCGCAGAAGAAACGTTAGCTTTTCAAAGAGTTTGTGATTCGTTATGTACTTGTCGCCTTTTGGATTTCGAGTTCAACCTTTCTCACTGACCTCAAATACGGCAAGGTTTTTGGGGTTAGTGCCTCACTATGAGGCGATTCAAACCATCTTAGCCGCCGTGCAGATGGGAGAAGGCGTGATTAAGGTTACAGGTGAAGTTGGTACGGGCAAAACCATGGTTTGTCGCAAGCTGATTGAACAGATCGAATCGCAAGTGGTATTGGTCTATCTACCCAATCCTGTGCTCAACGGAGAGCAATTGCAGTTTGCCGTGGCAAGAGAGCTAGGTATTGATAATGACGATCCATTGCGCATTGTTTCTTTAATTCAAGAACACTTGATTCGTGTGCATTCAACCGGGAAGAAAACCGTTCTGATCGTCGATGAAGCTCAAGCTCTTTCTCCTGAGGCTTTAGAAACACTGCGCTTGTTCGGCAATTTAGAAACCGAGCAAGACAAATTAATTCAGTTGGTACTTTTCGGTCAGCCTGAATTGGATGA
>NZ_JAWPOM010000089.1:0-1466 GCF_033344285.1 Vibrio sp. 779(2023) | reverse complement strand
ATGACCTGTCATCACTGGCACTTCGTCAATGTTTTCAGGAACGCGTTTGTGGTTGCTACCTAACAATGCTGCTTTGTAAGTGGATAGACAAATGCTGTTTGACATGTTTTTAACCAGAAGTTCGTCGGCTGAAATGTTTGGTAAATCAAAGGTTCTTAATTGAACGTTTTTCTCACCACAGATAACCGCTGCCGTTGTTTGTACCATGATTTCTCTCCTAATTGGGGCGATACCTGCCGCCCCAAACTGCATTGTTAGGCTGGTTGCTCAGTCGCGACCGTTTGTTGCTTAATCTTATCCATCAGCTCGTCAAGCGCTGGGTCGTTGAGGAAGTTCTTGATCGTTACGACTGGTAAACCTGTCGCGTTGACTGCGCGGCTTTCTAAGCTCTCGTGTGTCACGACGATATCGGCTTCACTCGGGACTTTCTCGATGGCAAAGTTCTTCACTTCAATCTCTATCCCAGCTTGTACCAGCTTGCGTTTGAAGGTCGATGCGCCCATTGCACTAGAGCCCATACCCGCATCACATGCGAATGCGACAAATGAAATTGGCTTGCTCGGCTCTTGCGTCGTCGCAGCTGCAACTGGCTGAACTGCGCCTTCCGCTTTCATCTCTTTCATGTCAGAAACTGATTTCTCAAACTCGCTTTCTTTTTCTTCTGATTTGCTCACTTTCAAAATCGCACTTGCTACTAAGAAAGAGACAATCGTTGCACTTGTCACACCTGCGATGGTCGCGAAGAAGCTACCTTTCGGAGTAAGAGCAAGGTAAGAGAAGATAGAGCCTGGACTTGGACCCGCGACCAAACCGGCGTCGAATAGGTTGAAGGTTGCGATGCCTGTCGCCGCACCAGCAATCATTGCCACAATCATGATTGGTTTCATGAGTACGTATGGGAAATACAACTCATGAATACCACCAAAGAAGTGAATGATGATGGCACTTGGCGCAGAACGTTTAGACAAACCCTGACCAAACTTCGCGTAGGCCAGCAGCATACCAAGACCAGGGCCTGGGTTAGACGCCACCATAAAGAAGATGGACTTGCCCGTTTCTGCGGCCGCTTGTAGGCCTAGTGGATAGTAAATGCCTTGGTCAGGAACAGCACTTTTGCTGGTTCGTTAATGATCGCTAACAGAGGCAGGAAACCCGTTGCAACCAACGCTTCGATGCCTGATTTCACAAACAAGTTTGCTGCGGTGACTGAAGGGCCAACAATCTCGTAGGCGAACAAACACAACAACATACCGACGATACCCAACGAGAAGTTGTTGACCACCATCTCAAAACCAGAAGGTATGCGGTGTTGAATACGTTTATCCACTTGCACCACAACCCAAGCGCTCAGTGGGCCCATGATCATTGCGCCAACAAACATCGGTATGTCAGCCCCGACAATCACGCCCATCGTACCGATAGCCCCCGCTACCGCGCCGCGTTTTTCACCAACAATCTCACCACCG